>JBJFFF010000190.1:0-4980 GCA_051891455.1 Clostridia bacterium
AATGAACAAACAAACATTAACAAATAAAAAAGAAAATAACCGGAATTAACACAAAACATAACTCAAATGTAATCATTAAAAATGGAGTTTCTGGAATAACACTAATTGCATTAGTAATTACAATAATATTCTCTTATGACGAAAATGTAAAATCTAGTAATAACAAAGGTTTCCTCCTACAAACAATTTAGTAAAAATCATAAATTTTCAAATATTTAAAAGATGAATTGTAAAAAATATAAATACAATTTCATCTTTTTTTGATTTTATAATAAAAATTAAAATTAAAAAATTGAGAGGAGATTTAAAAATTATGGAGAACAAAGAACTAAAAGAAAGATTTATTGATAGAAAAACAGGAATAGAATATGTAAGACAAGGAGATTATTATATTCCAAATTTAGTATTACCAAAACAAAAGAAAATACATTTGAATAAATATGGAAGAATGAGATTAAACTATTTAAAAGAACATAAGAAAGCAGAATACACAATAATGTTTATGGAAAATATACTGATAGACCATTTAGAAGAAATACAGGAAACATCAACTAAAAGAGTTAATCAAATTATTGAAGATTTGAAAGCTAAAAGCAATTTGACCGAAGATATGAAAAATACTGATATGCTTTATTGGGTTGGGACTATGAATGCAATTAAGCAACAAGCAGAGGAAATCATATTAAATGAATTAATATATGTATGAAATTTTTAAAAACTAATGAAAAATTTGGAAATAAATGTTATAATATCAATCAATGAAAGCAAAATTAATTGTGCAGTTGATAACTACATAATTGGAAAGGTGGTGAAAATGACAACGGAAGAACTAGAAATATTGGTAAAACAAGGCGAAGGATATACTTTAGAATTTAAAGAGAATTTAGGTAAAAAGTTTGCAGTTGAAGTTGTTGCACTTGCTAATAGTATGGGTGGAAAAATATTGATAGGTGTAGATGATGACGGAAATATCATTGGAACAGATACCTCTAATAATCAAAGAGCAAATATACAAAATCAAATAAGTCAAATAGAGCCAAGAATAAATGTAAAAATTGAAGTAGTAGATAATGTTATTGTTGTAAATGTACCAGAGGGAGATGATAAACCTTATTCTTCAAGTGATGGGTATTATTTAAGAGCTGGTGCTATGTGTCAAAAGATGAATAGAAATGAAATCAGAGAATATTTAGAAGATGGTGGAAAAATACAATTTGATCGAATGATAAATAAAAAAGCAAAATATCCAGAAGACTTTGATGAAAATGCATATAAAAATTTTCTAAAATTATCTAATACAAGCGAAACAATAGAAAGAGAAGAATTATTGATAAATTTGAATTGTTTGGAAAAAGTAAATAATAAATATATGTTTACAAATGCAGGGGTTATTTTCTTTACAAAAAATCCTACAAAATTTTTAATTCAAAATTATATAACTTGTATTGCTTTTAAAGGCACAAATAGAGTTTATATTTTAGATACATTAGATTGTAATAAAGACATTATAACTAATATTGAAGATGCATTAGCATTTGCTAAAAAACATATAAATTTAACATACTTAATAAATGCAGAGGTTATGAGAGAACAAGGAAATGCTACAAGAAAAGAAGTATTAGAAATTCCCGAAGATGTATTGAAAGAAGCTATTATAAATCGGTATATGTCATCGTCAGTATTTTGAAGAAGGTGCAAGAGTAATGGTAGAAATTTACGATGATAGAGTTTCGATAGTTAGTCCTGGTGGAGTTCCAAAAGGAATTACAAAAGAAAACTTTGGGAAAAGAAGTATTGCACGAAATCCTATAATAGCAGATTTATTAAGAAGAGCACATTATATAGAAAAAGCTGGTACAGGTATAGGAAGAATGAGAGAACTAATGGAAGATGCAGGATTAAAAGAGCCTGAATTTCAATATGATGAGTTCTTTGAAGTGAACTTTTTAAGACCATCATATTATGACAATAATTATGGAACCTATGATTTATCTAAAAAGGATAATGAAAAAATTACAAAGTTAAATAATACACAAACACAAATAATTAATTTGATAAGAGATAATCCTAGTATTACCCAAAAGGAAATGTCTGAAATAATAGGTATGGCTTTGCCAACTATTAGAAAAAATGTTCAAATTCTAAAAAATAAGGGAATTTTAATAAGAGAAGGTGCAACAAAAAAAGGTATATGGATTATAAAATAAAATTTCTTGTATACTTTTCTTGTATACTTTAAGGATACAAGAAAGTATATCAGAAAATTTAAAAATAACATTAGATTTATAAAAAAATCTAGTGTTATTTTTTTACGGAAATTTTTTATCTACAATTTTAAGATATAAACTTATATTACTTATATATCAAAAACAAAAATAAAGCCAAAATAAAGCGAACGAATTTAAAAGAGAGGAGGTTATTAAATGTCAAATTTAAATTTAAAAGGATTATGGATTCCAATAGAAATATTAACAGACAAAAATTTAAGTGATAAAGAAAAACATATATATTCACTTGTAATATTTTTAAGTCAAGAAAAACAATATTGCTTTTGTACCAATAAAACTATAAGCGAACTTTTAAATATATCAGTAACACAAGTATCAAAGCTAGTAAATTCATTAAAGACTAAAGGTTATATAAATATTGAAATGGTATATAAAGTAAATAGTAAAGAAGTAGATATTAGAAAACTAATACCTATTGAAGAAAAGTTAAATACCCTATTTAACAAAAGTTTAATACCCTCCCCAACAAAACTTCAATACCCTATTGAAGAAAAGTTTAAGGATAATAAATATAATATAAATAAATATAAAAATACTAATAATAAAAGGCTTTGCAATTTTGAACAAAGAGATTACGAAAAAGAAGGCTTTGATTTTAATAGCTTATATGCAAATAATAATTTTACATCGTAGATATGCTATAAAGCAAAATATAAAGTGTAGGTTTTGTTATAAGTAAAACCTATGCTTTTATTTTGCAAGTTTGAAATCGAATAGGTTTCAAACAGAGCCTAAGAAAAAATATGTAATATGTTTTTCTTGGCTCTCTTAACCATAAATTGCAGATGGCAAATTATGGTTAAGCATAAAAATATACTTGTTATATTTTTATGGAAAAAACTAAAAATGTAGATATGTAATTTTTAGTTTTTGGGGTGCAGGAACTCCTGCCACACTGACACTTTTTAGCAATAGCGTAAAAAAGTGTTGTAGTGTGTTACAATACAAAGTAAAAATGCAAGGTGTGGAAGCAGTTAGTAAACTCGTAGTAGCTACTATAATAACACCTTGCATTTTGCTTGTATTACCCCTTACGATAGCCAAGCTATCGCCCATGATGAGAGCCGAAAAAGTCGGCTAAAAATTAGAAGGAGGTTATAGAATATGAGTTTTGCGATTATTAGAAACACAAAATACAAAAGAGAAAATTTAAAAGGAATATACAGACACAACGAAAGAAGAAATAAAAATTATTCAAATGATAATATAGATAAGGAAAAATCATATTTGAATTACTCACTAAAAAGCCCTAAATTCAGATATGACAAAGAATTTGATATGATGAGAGAAAAATATAATTTGAAAGGTCAAATAAAAAAAGTTAGCAATATAGCTTGTGAATATATTATTACTTCTGATAAACAATTTTTTGAAGAAATAGGAGAAGAAGAAACAAAAAGATATTTTGAAACTGCATATCAATTTGTAGCTGAATATAAAAATTTAGGCGAACAATATATAATGTCTGCAAAAGTGCATATGGACGAGGAAACTCCACATATGCACTTAATTTTTTTGCCTGTAGTTCATACACAAGATAAAAAAGGAAATAACATTGATAAACTGGCTTGTAGCGAATTTTGGAAAGAAAAAGATAGTTATAGGAGATTACAAGATGCTTTTTATCAATATATGACTTCACACAGTTTTGAATTAGAAAGAGGTGTACCAAAAGAAGAAACAGAAAGAGAACATATTGATATAAAAGAATATAAAGAAATAACTAATTTTGACAAGACAAAAGAAAAACTACAAAATATGAAATTAGAATTACCAGATGTTCCTGATATTGATGATATTAGAATGGCTAGATGGTCAAAGAAAAGAGATGAAAAGATTTTAGAAGATATTATAAAACCAAAAGATGATTTAATAAACGAATTATATCAAAATAATTTATTAATGCACCAACAATTATTAAGGCAAGCTAAAATGGTAGAAGAAGCAGAAAAGTATCAAAAAGAGAGAAACAAGATTATAGCTGATAATATAGATTTACATAAACAAGTAGATAATATTAAGGCTGAATATCAACAAAAAGAAGATAATTTAGAATGGAAATACAAAGGCAAAATTCATAAATTAGAAGAAGAAAATAACCAACTTCACAGGATTGTAGATAAATTCCACGAAACTATTAATGAATTTATTGAATGGATTTGTAAAAAGTTTGATATGGGTGCAGAAGATAATCTGGTTAGAGATTTTGAAAAAGAAACTAGAACTTATTTAGACGTCGAAAAACAAATCAAACGAGAAGATAAAGAAAAGGAGTGGGATGATTTGGAAATATAAAAAATATAGAATGCCATATGGACATTCTATATTGAATAATACTAATCATCTAAATGGTCAATAGCATATTGTGCTTGTTCTTTGGTAAATCCTTCAACTGTTGAAGTTAATTGATTATAAACACCCTGTTTAGACATACTCATTGTTTGTTGATAAGATTTTGCCTTTGCTAAAGCATTTGCATTCCAGTCTGCATCAATATTATCAATAGCATATTGTGCAGCTTCTTTGGTAAATCCTTCTACAGATGAAGTTAGCTGATTATAAATTCCTTGTTTAGACATATGCATTGTTTTAGAATAAGATTCTGCTTTTTTTAATGCATTTTTTTCTTCAGTAGTTGGTTCTTTACCTAAAGAATATGTAACCGTAATCTTATCTCCTTCATGGACTACTG
>JBJFFF010000191.1:0-4973 GCA_051891455.1 Clostridia bacterium
TGTCAGCTTCCAGAACGGTGGTGCCAACTACCGCCGTAGCTGTTTTATCTCCTAATGTTAATATTCCAAGTTCTTTTGCTATTGCTTTTGCAGTAACTATATGATCACCTGTTATCATTACAGTTTTTATTCCCGCTTGCCTACAAGTTGCTACTGCCTCTTTTACACCTGGTCTTGGAGGGTCTATCATCCCAATTAATCCTACAAAAATCAAATTATTTTCAATACTTTTATCTATTTTTCTTGGTAAATTATCTACATCTAAATATGCTACAGCAATTACTCTTAGGGCTTCTTTTGCCATATTTTCATTTTCTCTTATAATATTATTTTTCTCGGCACTATCTAATGGGATAATTTTACCATTTATAAAAATTTTGTTGCATCTATTTAACAGTACATCTGGCGCACCTTTTGTAATTATTCTATATGAATTATCTTTCTTATGTATTGTTGTCATAAGTTTTCTATCTGAATCAAATTCTACTTCATTTATTCTTTCCATTTTTTTATAAAGTTCATCTTTATTTTGCCCCTGTTTTATGGCAATTTCAACAATAGCTTTTTCTGTTGCTTCTCCTTCAACTTTTGTTTCACCACTTTCATATGCTACTGTGCAATCTGTACACATACAGCCTAATTGCAATATAAAATTGCTTTGTGAAAATGTATTTTTTTCTTCTACATTATTTGTAAATATTTTGGTAACTGTCATTTTATTTTGTGTTAATGTTCCTGTTTTATCTGAACATATTACATTACTACTTCCTAGTGTTTCTACTGCTGGTAATTTTCTTATTATGCTATTCTTTTTTGCCATTTTTGTAACACCAATTGAAAGTAAAATTGTTACTATTGCAGGTAATCCTTCAGGAATTGCTGCTACTGCTAACCCAACAGATGTCATAAACATTTCTATTGGAGATATTTTCTTTATTAAACCTATTATAAATATTACAAAGCAAATCATTAATGCTGCGAGTCCAAGTTTTTTGCCTACTTCTCCGCAATTTCTTTTGAAGTGGAGTTTCTGGTGCATCTTCGGACATTATTAGTTTTGCAATTTTTCCAACACTTGTATTCATTCCAGTTTCTACTACAATGCCTTCGGCATGCCCGTCCTACAACAATTGTTGTTGCAAAAGCCATATTTACCATATCTCCTAAGCCAGCTTTATTATCTAATACCACATTTGCATTTTTTTCAACTGCAATTGTTTCTCCGTGTTAGTGCAGATTCTTCTACCTTTAAGTTATGGCTTTCTATAAGTCTTACATCTGCTGGCACATAACACCCTGTTTCTAAATGCACAATATCTCCTGGTACTAGTTCTGCACTTGGCATTTGTACAATTTGTCCATTTCTTTTTACTTTACATGTTGGTGCAGACATTTTTTTTAATGCTTCTAAAGATTTTTCTGCTTTGCTTTCTTGCACAACTCCCATAATAGCATTTAAAACAACAATTGCAATTATTATTATGGAATCTATGTATTCGTTAGTTTTTTGTATATAAGATAGCACTGCAGATATAATTGCTGCAATAATTAATACTATTATCATGAAGTCTTTGAATTGGTTTAAGAATTTAATGAATATGTTTGTTTTTTTGCCTTCTGCAAGTTCGTTGCTCCCATATTTTTCTTTTCTTCTTTCAGCTTCCTCATTTGTAAGACCA
The DNA here is from genome assembly GCA_051891455.1 of Clostridia bacterium. Lineage (GTDB taxonomy): Bacteria > Bacillota > Clostridia > TANB77 > CAG-508 > UMGS1933. The sequence continues at coordinate 1,680 of JBJFFF010000191.1, forward strand.
CTTTCGAAATTGGTTCTTAATTTTCTTCGTATTTCTTCTATTTTTAATGTATGCCACATAAGGGTTCACACTCCTTTGTATTTTTATAATTAATATTATGCTTGTACTTAAATTTTATACCTGTTTTATAAATTGTAGTTTGCAAAAGCGTTGGCTTTTGCAAACTGAAGTGCGAAGTGAGAAGTGTGAGGTGCGATTTTATGGTAATTTTTTCGAAGATTTTTCCTTGCCAATCACACTTCCCACCTCTCACCTCTCACCTCCAAATTATGTGTTTTGGTGTTGTACCCCATTGTTGTCTATTGTGTAATTGTCTGCATATATTAATTCTGATACTGTAACTAAGGTGTAGCCTTTTTCTTTTATTTTGGTTATAATTTCATTTAGGCTTAAGGCTGTGTTTTCTGTTCCATTGTGCATTAATATTATGCTTCCATTTTCAAGGTTTGCCTCTATTCTTTCCCACATTTGGTCACCGAGTAAGTCCTTTATAGTCTAATGTGTCTATTGACCATTGAATAGTTTGGTGTTGTAATTCTTGTGCTGCTTGTATTACTGTATCATTATATTCTCCATATGGTCCTCTATACAGTTTTGTTCCTTCTCCTGTAATATTTTTTATTAAATCAGAACATTTTTGTATTTGTTCTTTATTTTTATCTAAGCTTATATTATTTACATGTGGATGGCTATATGAGTGATTTCCTATTTCGTGACCTGCTTCATATATTTTTTTTACTGCTTCCTCATTTTTTTCTACCCAGTCTCCTACCATAAAAAATGTAACTTTTACTTCTTGATTTTTTAGTGTTTCTAAAATCATATCAATATCATCTGCACTCCAAGCACAATTTATTGTAATTGCAACCTTTGGTTCATTTGTATCTACACTATATATTGGTAGTAATTTACTACTATTTGTAGATGTTGTAACGGCTTTTTCCGTGCTAAATGCTGATGCAGTTAAAAATAAAACTACTATGGTAAATAGCGTAACGACGTATGACATTATTTTATCTTTATTAAAAACTAAAAACATAAAAAATCCCCCTAAAACATGCTAATTAATTTTATGCAAGTTTTAGGAGGTTATTACTATAAGTTTTATTCACCTTTTTATTGTTCTGTTTATTGGAACCCCTACTGCTGTTGTATTGGCTTCTATATCTTTTAATACCACTGCTCCTGCACCAATTTTTACATTATCTCCAATATTTATTGCACCAATAATTTTTGCCCCTGCTCCTATCATCACATTATTTCCAACAGTTGGATGTCTTTTATGCTTATCTTTCCCTGTTCCTCCTAGAGTTACTCCATGATATATTGTACAGTCATTTCCTACTTCTGCTGTTTCTCCAATAACTATACCCATTCCATGGTCAATAAATAATCTTTTCCCGATTTTAGCCCCTGGGTGTATTTCTATTCCTGTAAAAAATCTACCAATTTGAGATATTAACCTTGCTAGAAAATACATTTTTTTCTTGTATAGAAAATGTGCAATTCTGTGATATACTAATATATGAAAGCCTTGGTAAAGAATAATTACTTCTAGTATGTTCTTTGCAGCAGGGTCTTTTTCTTTTATGTTTTTTGCATCTAAATATAAGTCTTTTATCATATTATTCCCCCAAAATAAAATTACTTATTATATATTATATGAAAAAACTAGGTAGTTTGGGTTACTTACCTAGTTTATAAATTTGCAATTTTATGTTGACTATGGTATAATATTATTATAAATTGGCGATTTTTAATTTTATTTAAAAATGCTCGTTTTTATTTAAAATATACCTATGATAAGGAAGTGATTTGTATGAAATTAATTAATGATACAAATACCACTAGCAAAGCTTTAACAGTAAGAAAAGAAACAAGTTTGATGGTTGTTAAAAATTTCACAACAACTGTTATTAGAATTTCTAGCAAAGCAATTTTTGCTACATTTGCTTTGACTTTATTAAATTTGGTTATTTAATTTTTTAAAAGGGCGGACAAAAGTGTCCGCCCTTTAAATTTATTGTATGATTTGATATGCTCCTATTATTTGAACTAAATATTTATCATATATTTCTTCATAAGATTTTCCTGTATCTGAACCGAAATCCTTTTTTTCTATTTCTATTGATAATTCTTCTTCATTCGTATTAATAATTTCTATATTATCTACCATTTCATAATTGTTCTTTTTTTGTTCAAATTCTTCTTTTTCTTCAAATTGCTCATACATTTTTACTGTTTTTAAAATATTGTTTTCAAAAATATATTCTACAATTCGGTTATATTCCGAGTTACTTTTTATTACAAGTTTTTCGCCTTCTATTGTTTTAGAGTTTTTTATTTCTGACTTTATTCCTATATTTTTTTCCTCTTCTTGAACATTTCTATGTGATAATATAAAATTAATTCCAAATACTAAAGCAATTATAACTATTATTGCTATAATTTCTTTTTTAAAATTAACTTTGTTTTTTTCTTTTTCAATACTATGTCTTCCCATTGTATCTCCTTAACTTTACTATTTAAAAAGAGGATATTATTATATCCTCTTTTTATGTTGCTTAATTATTTTACAACAACTGTAATTGTTAATCCTGTTTTATTTTCTTTAATTAAATAAGTGTTACCTTTTACAAGATGTATAATATCAGCACAGTCTACATCTTCATTAGTTTCTTTATTTTTTATCCAATCAATTCCTCCATTATTTCTAATGTAAATATTTCCATCGGTTGTTTTGCAATAGAAAATTTGATTTGTAACATCACCGTTTACTATTACTGGAGTAATTTGACCTACAAAGCCATATTGTTCTATATCACTACTTCCGTATTTTTTAACTTTATTTTGCCAGAATGAACTTGCTTCAGATTCAGCATCTTCTATCTTCTTAAATTGTGCATATAAGTTTAAGTTGGCATTTATTGTTTTTATATCTCCGATAACGTAGGCAACTCCATTGTCATCTTTCCAAGTTCCAGCGAAAACATATCCCTCTGGTGGAACAACTTTCATCTCTGTGTCATCTTTTATTATATGTTCTGCTCCTGCTGATACATTAAATGTACCTAATATTTCCGTTCCATTGTAATATGTTACAATATATTCACTTACTGTGAATGTTCCTCTTACTTCTAAGTTCTCTGCTGGCATTGTTGCTGGTAATGTTTTATCCCATCCACTAAATCTATATCCTGTTCTTGTTGGTTCTTCTCTTTGTGTTAATGCATCTCCGTAGTTGTATGTTTCTACTTCTCCATATTGAACTCCGTCTACATAGTATGTTACTGT
>JBJFFF010000192.1:0-4940 GCA_051891455.1 Clostridia bacterium
TTTATCGCTGCCCCATCCAAGAAAATGTAATTCACTTCGTTCAAACATTTTCTAATGCGGTCGCCCCGGAGTCGCTCTAAAAATAAAATATATAACTCCTGCGTTTGGCTACTGTATCGCTCAACTTATTGTAAGCTTTCCATTATTTCTCCAAAGTGCATTGCATTTGATGCTTTTAGTAATATTAGGTCTCCTTCTTTGATTGTGTTTTTTAGAATTTGTGCCGCTTCTGTTTTGCTTTCGCACTCGTATACTTCTTTTGTTCCAAGTTTTTTTGCTGTTTGTGCAATGTATTTGGCTAAAGTTCCTACTGTTATTAATATATCTATTTTATTATTATATACTTCTGTTCCAACATCTTTATGTAATTGCTCTGAAAATTCTCCTAGTTCTAACATATCTCCTAATACTGCAATTCTTCTAGTTGCTTTATAGTCTTTTACTACTTCTAAGGCCGATTTCATTGAGTCATAACTTGCATTATAATAGTCTGCTAAAACTATTGCATTATTTTTTACTTTTCTGAAATCCATTCTCTTAGCTGTTAATTTAAAATCACTTATTCCTTGGATTATTTTTTCAGGCTCAATATTTAGGGTTCTTCCCACAGCTATAGCACATAAACTATTATATATAAAATGTTTCCCCATTACTGGAACTTTTACATTATATTCTGTTCCTTCAATATTTATTTCATATTTTGTTTCATTATTATTTTCTTCTATGTTTTTTGGAACAAATTGACTTTTATTTTCAATTCCATATGTTAATACATTGTGGTTATCCACAGTTTGTGCCCAATTGTGTAATAAATCATTATCATTATTTATTATAATTTTTCCATTTTCTTGCAAACCCTCTAATATTTCTAGTTTTGCTTTTAAAATATTCTCTCTTGAGCCTAAATTCCCAATATGTGATGTTCCAATATTTGTTATAACTGCAACTGTTGGTTTTGCTATATTTGTAAGTACACTTATTTCGTTAAAATGGTTCATTCCCATTTCGACTACAACAGCTGTGTGGTCTTTTAATTTTAGCAAAGTCATTGGAAGCCCTATGTGATTATTAAAATTTCCTTCTGTTTTTAAAACATTATATTTTTCACCTAGAATACTTGCAATTATATCTTTAGTGCTTGTTTTTCCAACACTTCCTGTAACTGCAACAACTGGAATATCATATAATCTTCTTTTATATTTTGCAATTTCTTGAATAGCTTTTATTGTGTCTGCTACTTCTATAATTGTTCTATTATTATATTTTTCTATTATCTCTTTATCTGCTTCTTCATCTACTAAGCAGACAGAAGCACCTTTTTCTAAAGCCATTTTCAAGAATTTATTTCCATTGTTATTTTCTCCTTTTATTGCGACAAAACAGTCTCCCTCGCTAACATTTCTAGAGTCAATAACAAAATTATTTACTTTATTTTCTATGTTATTTGTAAGTAATTTTCCATTACATATTTCTTGTATTTTTTTTGCATCTATTTCTTTTTGCATTTTTTCCTCCTGTTTTATTATATTTTTACATTGCTATTTTATAACAATTTATTTTATTTGAAAATAGTTTTACGAAAAAAGATTATTATTTCAAAAAATGTAGGGCACATTATTGCGCCCCTACACTTTTTATTTTTATATATTATTTTGTACATTATTTGATGAATCATTTTTTAACATTTCTATGTAATTGTCTTTCAATAAATGTTTGTTATAGTAATTTGACCTTTTTGATAATTCATCACATACAGATTCATATCCATATTTTTCAATTAAGGTTGGTTCCCCAGAGAAAAGGTTTGTACCTAATCCTAATCTTTCACCTTCAATTTCTGCACCAATACTTGCAAGTACTGTTGGGAATATATCTAATGTTGAAAATTGTCTGTTTTTGCTATTTACTTCTGGAATTGCAGAATTTATAAAAGTATTGTAAACTGTTCTTGTGTAATCTTTTTCTACATGATCTTCATAAAATTCTGTTTGCATACCTATGTGGTCTCCTACAATTACTATTGTAGTATTATTATAAAAATCTTGTTTTTTAATCCACTCTACAAACTCATAAACTGATTTAGATGAATATGCAAAAACATTTTCATATTGTGTATCAAACTCATCTCCTACATTTTCACTTAAATAACCATCCATAAAATGAGTATCTGCAGTTAGCATAATGAAATTAAACGGAGCATCTTGTTCTGCTAATTCTAATATTTCATCTTTTGCCCATTTGAATAAGTCATCATCATCATACCCCCACCATACTTCATCTTCTTTTGTCATTTTACCTTCTTCAATTGCTGTGTAAAAATCAAAAATATCGTAATTTCCATGTACCGTAAAGTAGTCTTTTCTTCCTCCAAACTCTGCATCAGAGCCTATCATTAATTTCAAATTATAACCTTCTTCTTTCAAAATATCTCCTAATGCATATGCTCCTGGCAAAAATGATGAATAGCCCGTATAAGAATTTGCAGTTATATCCATTTTTAGAGGTATTCCTGCTGTCTGTGCCACCATTCCTGCAATTGTCCAACTTGTGCATGGAACTTGCATAGCGCCTCCAAGTTTTTCTGTATTAGAGAAATTGATGTTTTCAATTGCTAGTTGTTCAAGCTCTGGAATTATTGAATATTCCCAGCCTCCTCCATTTTCTTTAGAAGCAACTGTAGTTTCCATTGATTCTAAGAAGATATAAATTAAATTTCTTTTTTCTTCTGGGAATGTTATTTTTACATTTTCACTTGCTACATATTCATCTTCAAATATTTTACTTTTTTGTGATTGATTAATTATATATGCATACAGACCTATTTGCCCTAATGCAAAGATAATACTTAAAATTAAAATTATTACTGCGTATTTTATTTTATGATTTAAGATTTTTTCATTTGGATAAATTTGAAATCTTTTTATTTTAATTTTCTTTTCAAAATTCGTGAGTGGAATAGCAAGTATTGCTACTATTATAATAATTGGCATTATACATACCTTTAATGCTTTTCCAACTACCTCAGTATTTGCCTTTTCAGGTCCTCTTGCTAAATGATAAACTATTGTGTCAAAGGTCTGCTCTGCATAATTGGTTTTATAATAAATTGATGCTACTATTATTACTACAGATAGTATTAATATTATTAATGCAATTATTGTTTGTTTTCTTTTTCCCATTTTCATCAACCCTTTATTTTGGAACGACAAATGTTACCGCTTCTTTACAATTACTTATTTTCGCATCTTTTGTTCTTCCCCCAAATTCTCCATCCACAGTCCATGCCAAACTTTTATCTGAAGTTATTTCTATTTTGCTTCCTTGTCTGTAAAAGAAATTTTTGCTTTGATATCTCCTAATTAAAATATCAAAAGCAATACTAAGATATTGAATTTTATATTTTGGCTTATTTATTAATAATACCTCAAATTTGCCATCATCTATAGCAATATCTCTTTTTCTAAACCACTGGAAACCTCCAATTGACTTAGAATTGCTAACTGAGCCATAAATGCATTCTTTTTCTATCTTTTCCCCATCAATATCAAGTTTTATTTTATAGCTTCTAATTTTAAAGAAGTATTTTATTCCTACAATAAAATAAGCCAGTTTTCCAAGGTATTTTTTTAGACTTTGGCTTGTCACATATGATACGGCTGTAAATGCTCCAAATGCAGCAACGTAATTAAAATATTTTTCATTAAATTTTCCTATATCAGCTTTTTTCTCCGAGTAATTTTTTAAAATTCCTTGTTTAAAATATTTTCTTCTTGAAAGCCCAATTGTTCTGGCAAAATCATTTATAGTCCCTAATGGTATAAAACTTATTTTTGGTCTAACCTCTAAATTCATAATTGCACTTACTAAATCATTTACCGTTCCATCTCCGCCACAGCATATAACAATATCTGACTTTTTATCATATTCTTTTATAATGTCTTTTGCAGAAAAATTTTTCTTAGTATTAATAATATCTACGTCATAACCTGTTTTTATTAAATCTTCTTTAATTTCTGGAATTCTTCTTTGCACCTTACCTCTTCCAGCATTTGGATTTACTATTAATAAAACCTGATTTTTCATACTTTCTCCCTATATATTTTTTTATATTTTATGTTATTTGTCCATAAAAGTCAAGCCAAAAAGCATAAACAATGTCGGCTAAACCATACATTTTTATTGACAATATTCTAAATAAATAGTAAAATTGTTACGGAAAATGATAATAATAGGAGTGTTAAATATGTGGGGAGATATAGCTATAGCTTTCTTACTTGCTTTTGTTACAGCGTATGTAATTACACCATATACAATTAGGCTATCAAAAAAAATAGGAGCCCTAGATGTTCCAAAGGAAAAACGCAAAATTCATAATAAGGCTATGCCAAGGCTTGGAGGTCTTGCTATTATCGCAGGTTTTATTGTTTCAATAATATATTTATTAATAGCAATGTCCGTAGAAAAATCAATAGATTTATTTGGCCCAGATAATTACATATATAAAATTGTCGGTCTATTTTTGGGTATCATTATTTTAGGTGTATTTTGCTTTTTTGATGATTGGAAAGGTATTCCTGCATATGTAAAACTATTAGGGCAGATTTTGAGTAGCATTGTTGTAGTTTTATTTGGTTTAAAGATGGATCCAATTTATATCTCTCATTTTAATACCATAATAAATGGAGATTTAGTATTAAATATTATAACAGTAATATGGATTGTTGGAATTACTAATGCAATTAACTTAATAGATGGCTTAGATGGTCTATCTGCAGGAATAGGTGTTATTTCGTGTTTTTCTTTACTTATGATATTTGCACTTAATGGTTCTCCTCTAATTTCTATACTTTTAATAACAGCATTAGCAGGAGCTTTAGTTGGATTTTTACCATTTAATTTCAATCCTGCAAAAACTTTTATGGGAGATACTGGTTCAAACT
>JBJFFF010000193.1:0-4939 GCA_051891455.1 Clostridia bacterium
TTTTATATTTATTATACAGTTCTTCTAATTTTTCTTTGTTGCCATTTTTTAGTTCCTTGAATATACTTTTTAATTCTACTTTTTCTTGCTCCTTCATATATTACCTCTAATCACTTATTTTGGATTATAATAACACAAAAGCAAGTAATTATCAACTAACTACTTGCTTATATTTTTAATATGCCTTTACAAACTTAAATTAATTCAAGCAAGCAAAAGACACGGAAAATTTTCCGTGTCTTTTAAAAAGGTCTTAAAATTTTTAGACATAATTTTGAAAGATTAGTCATTACGTTCTTTAGGATATTTAGGAGCTTTGGGCATTATCCCACGCACCTCATACCTATCCTCAGGAGCCTGATAGTCTAAAAAAGAGTTCGTTTTGCCTATAGGTTCCGGTTCTATTTTAGATAAGTCAACCGGTTTGAATCCAATAGGCTTCCACAAATCGGGATTCCACTTTTTTTGCATAGTTACAACACCTCTTAATCATCTTTTGTTGACCGCTGGAAAACTTCCACGCAGCTGATACTTATGCTGCTTAGAGTCATATCTCACACAGTCAATAATCGATAAGGTATTAAGCGTATCATCAACCATCATTTTTACATCAATTTCTTTCCTTCTTGCGCCATCCTTACCAAAGTCAGATCTTTCGAGATTATTTTCTACACTCTCGTAAATATCTTCCTTTGAAAACATAGTATGTTGCCGAAGAATAACGCTTGTGATTAAGTTTTGCACATCTCCACGATGTCTTACTTCTTCATGTCTGCGGATATCCATATTTTATCCTTTCACTCCACAGCTTTTACAGCTGGCCCGGTTAAAGAATCGAAATTCATTTAACAATAATTGATATTCATACGTTGTTGTTGTTTTTTTTGTTTTTTACTTTCCTCCTTTTAAGACTCTTTTATTATGTTTGGGGCATCTTATGTTTAACACAAATCGATAGATTCCCATCCTCCTTTTTTATAGCCATCTTTGTAACCTTTCTTATAGGCTACAATAGAAGCTATTGTTCCAGAAATGATAGCACTTATCCATACAGCCCAAATCATTTTTATTCCTCCTTATAATCATTCGGAGGTTCATACCTCCGAAATTTTTTACTTATTCCAAAGGTATAACAAAAATTGTTACTTAGATATAATATCATCTTTTTTGCTTAAAATCAATAATTCTAGTTTGGTGTATCTGTACTCCTTGTTAATGTTCAGTAGACCTAATTAAAAATTGCATAAAATGTTGTAGGGGCGGACGCCTCTGTCCGCCCTAATTTCGACGGCATTTCTAATATTATTATTTTTTTAGGTATTTATATTAAAATTTATTAATTTTTATTATATAAAGAAAAGTCTCTGAAGGTGGGTCGACAGAGGCGTCGACCCCTACATTGCCTCTACAAATTTTTATACCCTACTGAACAATAACGTACTGTTTTTGCAATATGTATAAGTAATCAAAAAGAACACCCAATTCGGTGTTCTCGTACTTGTTCTAGTCTATGTTTTGATAATTCTTTTGAAATTTTAGGACTCACTTAACACCACTCCTTCTTTTTGTACATTCATATAAAATGGTAATGCTTCAAGCCAATAATTAAATTTATCTATATTCTTTACTAAAGGAGATAACCATATATCGAAATTATGGTCAAATTCCACATCATAAGCCAAGTGAGAAATTTCAGTTCTATATTCTACTATTTCATCATCTGTTAAATCAGTTAAAATCATTATATCTATATCTGAACTTTCGTTATAATCTCCACGAGCATATGAACCATAAAGTATTATCTTCTTGACTCTATCTCCTAATATTTCATTTACTCCCTTTACAAATTCATCTATGACATTATTAATATTTATAGGTATATTTGACATATTGTATCCCCCTTTTTCTCTAATAGTTATCTTTAGTATAACATATTATATTAGAAATTACCAATATTTTATAAAAAATTTGTCTCTTTAGCATTTTTTATTACATTACATAGAATAAAATTGAGAAAAATTGCAATAAGCTTCCTAATACTATAAACAAATGGAAAATTGAGTGAAAATATTTTTTCTTTCTGCCTATTCCATATAAAACTGCACCTATTGTATATGCAATTCCTCCTGCTACCATAAGTATTATTCCGTTTCTATGCATTGATTTTAATAATAAATCAACTCTAAATATAATGCACCATCCCATTAATAAATAACATATCATTGAAAATTTTTTAGTGCTTTGTAAATCTATTGCATTTAATGTTATTCCTAAGGCTGCAGCTCCCCAAATTATTCCAAAAATTAGCCATCCATGAAATGGACTTACTGACCTTATTGTACATAGTGCAACAGGTGTGTATGACCCTGCTATTAATAGAAAAATTGAGCAATGGTCTAATACTTGGAAAACTTTTTTGGACATTCTTTTTGGGCTTAATCCATGGTAAATACTTGATATTGTATATAGTAAAATCATTGTGGCACCATATATTGCTCCGCTCACTATACCATATACATTGTGGTTAAGTGCTGCCATTATAACACAAAGTGTGGTTGCGACAATTCCTAATACTCCTCCAACAATATGTGAAGTCATATTGAATATTTCTTCGCCTTTTGTATATGTTGGTAATATTCTGTCTACTAATTTTGTTCTTTGCATTTATTCCTCCTACAAATTATCATTTCATCTTCTCTATTATTATTCTACGTTTTGATTTTTGTTCCTTTATTTTTTCTGCTCTATATGAACATATTTTGTATTCGTTTTTTCCATCGAATTTTATTGTAACTGATTTTGTGTAATTTGTTGTTTCTGGGTTGTATTCTTCTATAACCAGACTTGCTTTACATTCTTTTAGAGTTTCAAATGTAGTCATAAAACCTATTCCGCTTCCACCTTCATTTTTATGTGTGGTTACTTGTTCTTCCCCAAGTTTTAGTAATGTATCTATCTCAAACTCTATTCCAGTATCATATATAGAAAATTCATAAATTCCTTCTACTAAGCCTAGTGTAACTAAAATACTTTTATATGTAGCATCACTTGCTTTTATTGCAATTATTGCATCTTTTAGATGGTCACCTATTAATATTTCAAATTTTTCTTTTGGAATTATGTTTTCTATTAATGGTGTTATACTTTCATTTATTTTCAAGTCAAAATTAATGTTATCCTTTGCAGCCTCTTCTTGCATATATTTAAACATTTTATCAATTCCATGAATATTGGTTAGCGGCAGTTTATTTGTATTTACTTCAACTTCTTTTGCGAAGTTCTTTAAAGTTTCTTCAGATTCTTTTAATATTACAGATATTTCATTTGCAAATTCTGTTTTGCTATCTAGGCTTAGCGTTCTTTTCATTGCATGTTCTAAGGATTCAAATTTACTATTATATTTATGAACAGCAGTTGCAAGTTTAAGGTTTTCTGCTTTAATTTCTTCAATAAGTTTTGTTTGCTCATCAATCTCAGTTTTCTGAATTTCTATAGTACGGTCTCTCATTTTACTTTTGTAGGTTTTTGTGATTTGAGTTTTGATCCAGATGATGAGGCTAATAGCAATTAATACTGTTCCTAGAAATATGCAAGTATTAGTCATTACATTATTTGTCTTCTGATATAAGCCAAAAGATAGTATTATTACTCCTGTAAAAAATGCCGTATATATTAATGTTTTTCTATTAATTTTTGTACTGTTTAGGAAATTGACACCATTTTTGAATCTTTTAATTTTAAATATATAATTTAATAGTGAAACTGATATTACTGGTATTAATATTAAGCTTATAGGATTTTTAAAACTGTTGTCTCTTGGTATGAATACTAATAATATTATTCCAGATATTAGTGTCGATATAAAATACAATATATATGAAATTATTGCAGCAATTAAAAATGCAATATAGTTACTTTTAGATTTTATAATTACCTCATCTATAACATAAGCATATACAATATAAATTATAAAAATTACATTCAATGGATTTAAATAATGAATAAGAATACCATACATTGTGGAATTTATTACACTATAAGTGATTATAAAAATAGTCGTATATATATTGTTTCTATAATTAATAATTTTCGTGTATACAAAATATGTTAATAAAATTACCATAAATATCTTTATAAAATTGCTTAATATTACAACTAATTCCATATATAGCACCCCTTTGTCTCCTAAATTATACAATATGTATAATTATCAGTCAATTTAAAATTTATTTTTATAAAAAAAGCCCAATTAATGGGTCATATTTTCATTGGTAGCCCCATCAATTAGGCAATGTCGAATTTTTAATTTTTTTAAGATTAATATTATATAATTTTAAGCCCAAAAATTAATGTAGCTCATTAACCATTCCCACCATGACATACACATCACTCCTTTGCATCTAAATTCTTATAGATACAAAATACCACCTAAGAGGCTTACTCTTAGGTGGTTTGAGGATTGTAATTATATGATAATATATGTCGAATTATGTCGTTTCTTTACAAATCTTTTAAAATTTTGTCTTTGTAATAATATATAAGTTCTGTGGGAGTTGGCACTCCAGTATTATAGTCAATTTTTGTTGTATAATACATTTCTAAATCATCTGGTGAAGATTTTCTCCATGCATAATTTATAGCAGTTTGCATTACTCTACTAATGCTGCTAGAAGATTTCTTGTATACGTTTGCTAAATGGTTAAATACAGTTTCTCCTTCGCCATTATCTTTTTCTTTAATTAAGTACATTATAGCATCGTGGATATATTCTCTTCCTTTTAGGTGTGAACTAATTCCTATTAAGTTTAATTCAGCATCTATTCTTTTAGAAATTTTGGTGTCATACTCGGCTGGCGTTTCTACTGGTATTCCTAAATTTTTATTTTCACTATTAAATTTATGCAATGTTTTTCTAAGTGATAGTAAAGATGAAATTATT
>JBJFFF010000194.1:0-4872 GCA_051891455.1 Clostridia bacterium
ATTAATGTATTAGGAGATATAATTGGAGCAACATTATTCCCAACAGGTCCTTATTTTGTAGGATATACAATATCAACTGCAGTAGCAGGACTAATTTATGGGCTAATATTGTATAAGAAAACTAGTGATGCTTATACCGATAAGCAATTTATAATAAGATTAATAATAGCAACAACTTTAGTTGCAGTAATTTCAAATATGCTTTTAAATACTTTATGGATTAGTATTACAGGAGGAAAAGCATTTATGGTACTTCTATGGACACGAATTCCAAAACAATTAATTATGATACCAATTCATGTAATAGTAATATTTGCTTTAGAAAAGGCTTTAAGAAAACCATTTGACAAATATTTAAGGAGCGAAAATGATTAATATTTCCAATTTAAGTTTCAAATATAAAAACAGCAATAACATATTAAACAATATAAACCTTAAAATACAAGAAGGAGAAATAATTGCTATAGTTGGTAAAAATGGTTCTGGAAAGTCAACATTGGCTAAACTTATATCAGGAATTTTAAAAACAAAACAGGGGAACATTATAATTGACGATTTAGATTTAAGTAAAAAAGAAGACTATAAAGAGGCAGTAAAAAAAGTAGGAATAGTATTTCAAAATCCAGAAAATCAAATTATATTTAGTAACATTTATGATGAACTTTCATTTGCATTAAAAGATTTAAGCAAAGAAGAAATAGATGAAAGAATTACAAACAGCTTAAAGAAAGTAAATATGTATGATTTTATAAATAAAGACTTATATGAATTATCTTTAGGGCAAAAGCAAAGAATAGCAATAGCAGAAATCTTGGCAAAAAATCCTAAATATATAGTTCTTGATGAGCCAACAACAATGATAGATAGCACAGGAAAAGAACAAATATATGATATAATAAAAAACTTAAAAAAAGAAGGCTACACAATTATATACACGAGCAATTTAGCAGAAGAAATACTTTTAGCAGATAGAATATTAATACTAAAAAATGGACAAATAGTTAATGAAATAAAAAGAGAAAATTTAATGGCAAGCGCCAATATATTAGAACAAAATGGCATAAAACTACCAATGATAATAGAAATAGCGTTAAAACTAAAAATAGACTTAAAAGAATTTACAATAGAAGAATTGATAGAGAAAATTAAGCAAGGAGAAAATTTATGGAAAAGGACTATACAATAGAACGCTTATGGAAAGAACTAGATGAAGGATATCAAATATATTACACATATATGGAAAGAAGATATATTTTAACTAAACTACAAAAAAACTGCTATTCAAATGAACTAATAACAGTAAAAGAAAAAAATCCTCATCCAAAAACACAAATAATAACACTAAAAAAAGTAATTGAACTGTTTCCATTTATGGAAGATATAGAATATAAAGTAAATTTAAACTAATAATGAAATATTAAAATATAGGGGCAGGGTTCCATCCCTGCCCTAAATAAGGGAGTAAAATCATGAGATTAGTTATTCAGAGAGTAAGTAATGCTAAGGTTGAAGTAGATAGTAAAATAATAGGACAAATAGAAAAAGGATTTTTAGTTCTGCTTGGGGTAGGACCAGAGGATACGGAGGAAGTAGCCAACTTTCTAGTAGAAAAATTATGCAATTTAAGAGTGTTTGAAGATGAAAACCAGAAAATGAATCTATCAATTAAAGATATAGATGGGGAATTATTAATAGTATCTCAATTTACACTATATGCAGACTGCAAAAAAGGTAATAGACCAAGTTTTACAAATGCAGCAAAACCAGAAAAAGCAAATGAGTTATATGAATATTTTATAGAAAAATGTAGAGACAAAGTAAGAAAAGTAGAACATGGAGAATTCGGAGCAGACATGAAGGTAAGCCTTTTAAACGATGGACCGGTAACAATAATATTAGAAAAAGAAAATTAAAAATTGTTGTTTGGAGGTGAGCGGTGGGATGTGGGAAGTGTGATTGGTAAGGGCAAATCTTCGAAGAAATCACCCAAAAATCACACCTCGCACTTCTCACTTCGCACTTCAGTTTGCTATTTTAAAATTCACAATTTTTTGGTGTTCTTGGGAAAGGAAGCACATCACGAATATTTTGAATTCCAGTTAAGTACATCATCATTCTTTCAAAACCTAGACCAAATCCTGCATGGCGAACACTTCCATATCTTCTTAAGTCTAAGTACCACCAGTAATCTTCTTCTTTCATTCCTAAATCATGTATTTTTTGTTGTAAAATTTCTAAATTGTCTTCTCTTTGGCTACCACCAATTATTTCTCCAATTCCAGGAGCTAAAAGGTCGCAAGCTGCAACTGTTTTTCCATCTGGATTTTGCTTCATATAAAAAGCTTTTATTTCAGCTGGATAGTCTGTAACAAATACAGGCTTTTTAAATAGTTTTTCACATAGATATCTTTCATGTTCTGTTTGAAGGTCTGAACCCCAATGAACAGGAAATTCAAAATTATCATTATTTTTTTCAAGCTCTTTAATAGCATCTGTATAAGTAATTCTTGCAAAATCAGAATTTAATACATTGTTTAATTTATCAAATAAACCAGTATCAATAAATTTATTGAAAAATTCCATTTCTTCTGGGCAATTGTCCATTACATATTTAATAATGTATTTTACCATATCTTCTGCTAAATCCATATCATCTTTTAAATCAGCAAAACATATTTCTGGTTCTATCATCCAAAATTCAGAAGCATGTTTTACGGTATTAGAATTTTCTGACCTAAAAGTAGGACCAAAAGTATAAACGTTTCTAAATGCAAAAGCATATGTTTCAACATTTAATTGACCACTTACAGTAAGGTGAGCAGGTTTCCCAAAAAAGTCTTTTGAATAATCTACTTGTCCATCTTCTGTTAAAGGTAAGTTATTAGCATCTAATGTAGAAACATTAAACATTTCTCCAGCACCTTCACAATCGCTAGATGTAATTATTGGTGTATGAACATATACGAAATTTCTTTCTTGGAAGAATTTGTGTATAGCATAAGACAATACAGAACGAACTCTAAAAACTGCATTAAATGTATTAGTCCTAGGACGTAAATGTGCTATAGTTCTTAAATATTCAAAAGAATGTCTTTTCTTTTGAAGAGGATAGCTTAAATCTGCTAAAAATTCAGGCTCAATTTTACTTGCTTTAATTTCAAAAGGTTGTTTTGCGCCTTCAGTTTTTACAAATTTACCTGTTACTTTAATTGATGAACTAAGAGGTAATTTACAGATATCATTAAAATTATCCAAATTATCGTCAAAAACAACTTGAACATTTTTAAAATAGCTACCATCATTAATTTCAATAAAACCAAATGTTTTGGAGTCTCTAACAGTTTTAACCCAACCTTCTATAGAAACTTCTGCGTTTTCATACTTATCAACATTTGAAAATAAGTCGCGAATAATAATATTTTCCATAAAATACCTCCTACAATAATAAATTACGATTTAGTATACCACAAAAATATGGGAAATACAAACATTTTTTGGAAAAATTAAAAGAAAGGAGCCGTCACAATTGTGACAGCTCCTTAGACTAAAGGTTTTAGTTGTGGCAGGAATTGTACAGATCCTCCATCAAAATACGGAAATGTTGAGGCAGGTTCTCCTTCTTTTTGTAGTCAGTGTTGACCACATTTTTGTAGTAATAGTGATGCGAACCCGCATCAATTTCACGCCAGCACTCAACGTAAGCAGAAAAGTTGTCAGACTTCTTCAAAAATGACTTGTACTGAGTGTTTTCCTCATCCTCCAACATGACGGAGCGAAGCGCATCTGCCATATAGGTGGGAAGGTGAGAATAGACATTCTTTTCCATGACCAAGTTCTCAAATTCCTCAGTTGCTTTGCGCAATCCGGGGAGAGAGTCCTTAATGGGAGACGGCATGTCGCCAGTCCAGCACTCAGGAAAGTCATGGAAGATTCCCATGAAAAAGTACTGAGTAGCAAGTGTTTCATCATACGGTTTGACATCTAAAGACATCAGGTAGGCGTAGCAGGCAACATCGAACATGTGCCCCAAAACGGAGCACTGAACAATGTTGGGATGTTTTGCCCAACGAATACGGTTCCGAAGCTTGGAAAAGTTGCGAAAAATTTCCTGATATGCATCAGACATAATGATGTCGAAGCAAGGCAAATCAGAAAATTCGCTGATAACAGCCTGAAGCTGACCTTTCTTGGTCAAATAATCTTTTTCGGCAATCAAGCCACGAATTTCTTTGAGTTCGAGAAGAGTCGAAACTTTGGTTGCTGCCCGATAAATACGGGATTCTAAGCAATCAGGATCTACCTGAAGATGCTGGAAGAAATTCTTGCTGGTTGACTTTTCAACTGCAGCCCAAATCATTTCGTTGAAACTTGCCTTGGAGACATTCCCAAGATGGAAGATGATGTCCAGGTTCGCTTCGGAAACATCGCACTGCATAGTTTTCGTGAAACCACGAAACAGTGCGAGTTTCGGGAACTTGGTAAAGTCGACCTTAACTCCTGCGTGAGCAATTTCTGTTGCCCAAAAGTATGTGATCATACAATTGAGCGCTTGCTTGGACACTTCGGTGAACTTGCCATTGGTTACGGTCACTTCTGACCAGCGCCGAAGGCAAAGAAGCTCAAACAGCATGTTGTTGACAGAGTGCAAATCCTTGGTGGTGATAATCTGTTGTTGTTTCATTGTAAGACCCTCCTATAGTCTTATTAAAATTTTGATAATCTAATTATACAATATTTTCCCATTAAAGTCAATTTTATGTAAATACAGCAGATTTATAAATAAAATTTAGAATAAATTGTAATTTGTTGAAGTGTGAAGTGCGAGGTGTGAAGTGGGAAAATAAAGCAAAGCCTACGAAGCCCCGCCATAAA
>JBJFFF010000195.1:0-4868 GCA_051891455.1 Clostridia bacterium
ATGTGTAATATTTTTGTAATATTAGCAATCAAACAAACTTAATTGATTGCTTTTGCTCATTCCTTTTAAGCAGTCAAATTTTGCTAGCATATCTATTACAGATTTTCCTATTTTTGATTTTAATTGGAATTCGTCTATTGATATGAATTTTCCACCTTCTTCTTCCACTGCTTTTTGTATACTTTCTGCTGCAACTCCTCCAAGTCCTGCTATACTTGAAAATGGTGGTCTTATTTTTCCATCCTCTATTTTGAATTTTTTTGCATCAGATTTATATAAATCTATTGGTAAAAACTCATATCCTCTTTCATACATTTCGTTTACTAATTCCAAAACTGTATACATGCCTTTTTCTTTTACAGACATATTGTTTCCTAGGCTATCTAATTCTTTCATTTTGTCTTTTACTCTTTGTTTTCCACCCAGCATTATTTCTCCATCAAAATCTTCTGCACCTCTTATAGAAAAATATGCTGCATAATATGCTAGTGGCATATGTACCTTAAACCACGCTATTCTAAATGCCATTGTTACATAAGCTACTGCATGTGCCTTTGGGAACATATATTTTATTTTTTTACACGATTCCATATACCATTCTGGAACATCATGTGCTCTCATTATTTCTTCATAGTTTGCCCATTTTTCTGGATCTTTTGTTGCCTTTCCTTTACGTACAACCTCCATTATTTTAAAGGCATCTCCTGGTTCTAATCCTTTTTTCATTAGGTAGGTCATTATATCGTCTCTAGTACATATTGCCTCCATTAATGTTACTGTTCCAGAGTTTATTAAATCTTGGCAGTTGTTTAGCCATACATCTGTACCGTGTGACAAACCAGATATTCTAATTAGTTCCTCAAAAGTCGTTGGCTTTGTATCTAAAAGCATTCCTCTTGCAAATTTTGTTCCATATTCAGGAATTCCATAGTTTCCAATTGGTGAATTTATTTGCTCTTCTGTTACTCCTAATGCTTTTGTTGATGTAAATAAGCTCATTGTATCTTTATCATCTAGTGGTATTGTTTTTGGGTCAATCCCTGTTAAATCTTGTAACATCCTTATTACAGTAGGATCATCATGCCCTAGCATATCTAACTTTAATAGGTTTTTATCTATTGAGTGGTAATCAAAGTGTGTTGTTATAATATCTGAATTTGGGTCATCTGCTGGGTGTTGTACTGGGCAAAATTCATATATTTGCCTTCCGTGTGGCACAACTATAATTCCACCTGGATGTTGGCCTGTTGTTCTTTTTACTCCAACACATCCTTGTACAAGTCTTGATATTTCAGCATTTGTAACTGGCTTATTTCTTTCTTCAAAGTATTTTTTTACATAACCAAAAGCTGTTTTTTCTGCTATTGTTCCAACAGTTCCTGCTTTAAAAGTTGTTCCTTTTCCAAATATAACTTCCGCATATTTATGTATTTTTCCCTGATATTCTCCAGAAAAGTTTAAGTCTATATCTGGTTCTTTATCTCCATTAAATCCTAAGAAAGTTTCAAAAGGAATATCCATTCCGTCTTTGCATAAGTTAGCTCCACATTTTGGACAAACTTTATCTGGTAAATCTACTCCATTTGATATTCCATAATCAGTAAAATCTGAGTATTTACACTTTGGGCATCTATAATGTGGTGGAAGTGAATTTACCTCTGTTATACTAAGCATATTTGCTACAAATGATGAACCAACTGACCCTCTTGAACCAACCAAGTAGCCATCATCATTAGATTTTTTAACAAGTCTTTGTGCTATTATATATAATGTTGAGAAACCATTTTTTATAATTGAGTCTAATTCTCTTTTTAGTCTTGCTTGTACCACTTCTGGCAATGGGTCTCCATATAATTCCTTTGCTCTAGTTGTACAAATTTCTTCTATTTCTTGTTCTGCACCTTCAATTACTGGTGGACATTTTTCTTTTGATATTGGGCAAACCCTTTCACACATATCTGATATCTTATTTGTGTTTGTTACAACTACTTCATATGCTTTTTCATTTCCTAAGTATAAAAATTCATTAAGCATTTCCTCTGTTGTTCTTAAATACAATGGTGCTTGGTTGTCTGCATCTGAAAATCCTTGTCCTGCCATTAATATTCTTCTATAAATTTCGTCTTGTGGATCCATAAAATGCACATCACAAGTTGCAACTGTTAGTTTTCCAAGCTCATCTCCTAAGTCTACTATTTTTTTATTTATATCTTCTAATTCCTTCATACTAGATACTGTTCCATCTCTTAGCATAAACGCATTATTACCAAGTGGTTGGATTTCTAAGTAATCATAATAAGAAGCAATTCTTTTTATTTCCTCTTCTGGCTTTTTATTTACAATTGCTCTATAAAGTTCACCTTGTTCACAGGCACTTCCTAAAATTAATCCTTCTCTATATTTATCAAAAACACTTTTTAGAAGTCTTGGTCTTTTATGGAAGTAATTTAAATGTGTTACAGAAATAAGTTCATATAAATTTCTTAATCCTTTTTGGTTTTTTGCTAAAATTATTGCGTGGTATGGTCTTACTTTTTTGTAACCTTCTTCTACTCCTGCTGAAATTTCTTCATCTGGTACTAAATATGCCTCTACACCATATATTACTTTTATATCTAACTTATTATCTTCAACTGCGTGGTTTGCTTCTGGGAAGGATTGCACTACACCGTGATCTGTAATTTCAATTGATTTCATTCCCCATTTTGCAGCACGTTTAATTAAATCTGTTGCAGATGATACTGCATCCATTTGGCTCATTTGAGTATGTAAGTGTAATTCTACTCTTTTTTCTTTAGCATTATCCATTCTAGTTGTTTCAGCAATAGCTGGTATTTCTACTACTACATTTGCAATAACTCCAATTTCTTTTGCGAAGTTATCATATTGAGCATTTCCTTGAATTTTAAGCCTTCCTGAATTTTTTATTCTTTTTAATATTCCATCTAAATCTTGTTTTTTAGGGTCTATAAAAGATTTACATGTAATTGTGCTTGTCCCATCATACAAGTTGAACATCGCTAAAGTTTTTCCATTCTTTAATTCTCTTGAATCTGTAGAAATTACTTTGCCTTCTAATGCAACTTTTCCATAATCTGCAGTTAAATCTGCAATTTTTACAACTTGCTCTTTAATATTTGCACTTCTGCCTATTATTACTGGATCATCTATATCTAACTTGTTTACAGGTTCGGCACTTTCCGCTTCTGCTTGTAAAAATTCCATATTTGCTTTATTGTTTTCCATTATTGTTTGGCAAGCATCTTTTCCAAGTTGTTCTAAATATTGTTTTTGTTTTTCTTCATAATCTTCTTCAACTTCTTCTTTGTATTTTACCTTCATTTTTTGATTATAAAGTTTTTTAATTAAATCCTCCAAAACTTTATCTATATTATATGAGTGTAAAAATGCAGAATTTGTTGTTTTTAGAACTACATACACAGTATTTCCATCTAATTCTACTCTACTTCCTTGAAGAATAGTTTTTATAAGTGGGAAATTCTTAGATAAATATTTCTCAATGTTTTCCCAATCTTGTTCAATAGTATTTTCTATTTCTGTTGTATAGTTAAACTCAATATCAATCGTTCCAATTTTAAATTGATTTTTTAAATATTCTTCAAAATAGTAAATTTCTCCAACATTTATTTTTTTATCTGTTTTTAAATCTATTTCTAATTTATTTGTTTTTTTGTATAAATTTACATTTTCAATACTAGCATCTAAAATATTACTTCCTTTAGTGTAATCATTAAATACGTCTCTTACTGCGTTTGACATTTTGAAATTCGCTCCTTTTTGTTTTTCATTTTTGCATTTTTTTATATTTATTTGGGCACCTGTGGGCAGGTGCCCCTACATGTGAATTTGAATTTCTCTTTGTAGGGGCGGGCCCCGTGTCCGCCCTCTTAATTTGCAATTATGTTAATATTATGTTATAATTATTAAGATTTTAGCCCAGTAGTGCTATTAAAACTATTATTTATGAGAAAGGATTTTTATGAGTGAATTTGAACAGAGCATCGTCGACCTCACAGAGTTTTTAGCCGAGCGTAAAAACCATTACCCTCGCGCCATTGTTCAAACAATAACATTGGCTCTTCAGCAATGTTTGAACCCCATTCCGGATGCTGATTGCATCCACATCATTTTAAGGACCAATGAAGTTTTGGGTGTTCAGAAATTTGTCACCCAGTTCGGCTGCCATCTCAAGCGTGTATACACATTCCCGGATGACAATCAAAAGTCCAAGTACATTATTCAAAGAAACTGGTAAACCCTTTCTTCCTCCTCACCTTAATTGGTGAGGGGGATTTTCTTTTTAAAATATTCTGAGCACGTCATTGTAAGTTACTATTATCGCCAAGCCCATTATTAGGAAAAATCCTGTCATTTGTATTGCTACATTTATATTTTCTTTTATTGGTCTTCTAATAATTGCCTCAATAAGCACCAATAAAATCTTTCCACCATCTAAAGGAGGAACTGGTAATAGATTTGTTACTCCTAAAGATAGAGATATAAGCGCTAAAATGTATATAAATTGTGATGTGTTTTCAGTTTTTACAACCACCTCAGAAATTCCAACAGGGCCAGTTAATTGGTCTACTCCAACATTTCCTGTAAATAGTTGTTTTACATTATCTATAATTGAAACAGAAAATTCTACTGTATCCCAAAAACCATAGTAAAGATTTCCGGTAAAACTTTTTGGAGCTACTTTAAAAATTATTCCTAAATAATATTTTCTTGTGGTGTTTTCGTTTTCTTCTAAAGTTGGTGTTAAAGTCATTTCTATTTGTTCATTATTTCTTTCTAAAGTTAAATTAATCTCTTCTCCATTATTTTTTTCTAGTATTTTATCTATT
>JBJFFF010000196.1:0-4823 GCA_051891455.1 Clostridia bacterium
AGTAAGACATATCCTGCTTAGATACGTTCTGATGCTGTGTCAGATCGTACTCTGTTATGTCTGCAATTCCCCAAAGTTCTCCCCATCCAAATGGGAATAAAAATTCTATATCTGTAGTTCCTTTACTATAGAAGCATAATTCTTCTGGTGAATGGTCTCTTAATCTTATATTTTCTTCTTTTATTCCTAAGCTTAATAGCCAATTTTTGCAGAAGCTTCTCCAATATTCAAACCATTCTAAGTCTGTTCCTGGTTTGCAGAAAAATTCTAATTCCATTTGTTCAAATTCACGTGTTCTAAATGTAAAGTTTCCTGGTGTTATTTCATTTCTAAAAGATTTACCAATTTGTGCTATTCCCATTGGTAATTTTCTTCTTGTTGTTCTAAGTACATTTTTAAAGTTTACAAATATACCTTGTGCTGTTTCTGGTCTTAGGTATAATTCT
The DNA here is from genome assembly GCA_051891455.1 of Clostridia bacterium. GTDB lineage: Bacteria > Bacillota > Clostridia > TANB77 > CAG-508 > UMGS1933. Next base: position 447 of record JBJFFF010000196.1, read on the forward strand.
GCTTTGCTGTCTTCTGTTACTCCTTGGAAAGTTTTAAACATAAGGTTGAATTTTCTAATATCTGTAAAATTATTTTTTCCACATTCTGGGCAAACAATTCCTTTTTCTTTAATAAAGTTTACCATTTTTTCGTCTTCCCAGCCATCTACTACTTCCTCAACTCCATTTTCATGCATCCAGTCTTCTATTAATTTATCTGCTCTGTGTCTTGTTTTGCAAGCTTTGCAGTCTATAAGTGGATCACTAAATCCCCCTACATGTCCTGATGCTACCCATGTTTGTGGGTTCATTAATATTGCTGCATCTAAACCTACATTATATTTATTTTCTTGTATAAATTTTTTTCTCCATGCATTTTTTACATTATTTTTAAATTCTACTCCTAATGGTCCATAATCCCATGTGTTTGCTAGTCCTCCATATATTTCTGAACCTGGATATATGTATCCTCTGTTTTTGCATAATGCTACTATTTTTTCCATTGATTTTTGTACCATAATCATTCATCCTTTCTTTATTCTGTTATTTTTTTTGGTTCTTTATATTTTATTCCAAATGTGTCTACTGTCATGCTTGTTATTACTGGTGGATTTACTGGTGTTGTTGTTCCTTCTGTTTCTCCAGTATCTTCATCTGTTTCTACTACTGTTTCTATTTTAGTTATTTGATCTACTATATCCATTCCTTCAATTACTTTTCCAAATGCACAATAATATCCATCAAAATTTTCACTACAATCTTCAGCTGTAATAAAGAACTGATCACATCCAGAATTATAGCCTGCTGTTAAATAGCTTTTATCTCCTGTATAGTAATAATAAATTGAGAAATCTTGTCTTGCTAAACCTAGTGTTCCTCTTTCAAAGCTTAGTGTGTTTTCTTTATGTCCATTTTCTGAAAATTCCCCTTCAATTGTGTATTCTGTTGTTCCGCTTCCATCACCATTTTTATCTCCGCCTTGAATTAGGCTTTCTTCTACTCTATGAAATGTTAAACCATTGTAATATCCTTCATTTATTAGTTTTATAAAGTTTCTTACTGTATTTGGTGCCATTTCTGGATATAATTCTATTTTTACTGTTCCATAGTCTGCTATTTCCATTGCTACTATTGGATTTTGCACTTCTAAAGCTAATTTATGGTAGTAACCATATGCCATAAATCCTATTACTCCTAATACTATTATTAATGCTATGCTTGCTAAAATTATTTTCTTTTTCATTTTATCATTCTCCTTTTTTTATTATTGAAGTGAGAAGTGTGATGTGAGAAGTGAGATTTAAGAAATTCCTTAGAAGAATTTTTTCATATCTCACACCTCGCACTTCGCACCTCACACCTCGTTTAAATTATAATATTGTTCCGGTTTTTAATATATCAATTATATCTATGCCGCGTTTGCGCTGGTGAGTCGACTTTTACCCATACTCCGGTTCTTTGTATGCCTCCAGATGTAAACGCATCTGGAACAGTCCAGTCAGTTGCATTTATATATCCTCCGCTACTTGTTACATCTGAAGTTCCTCTTAAGAATTGTAACTCTTCTAATGTGCCAGATGCATTTAGTTTATAAGCAAACCTTGGAATCCATACATAATAGGCTAAGTTTGCTGTATCTGTGCTATCAGTTGCAAATGCCCATTTTGTAGAATCATTTAAACTAGAATAATTATATGGTGAGCTTAAGTCTGTTAAATTACCTTGTAATTTAGGTGTATTTGTCAGCCTTAATTCTACTCTCGGATAATTTCCTTCAGCATCCGCATTGTCTTGGCCTGTAGTATTGTCTACCAATTTAAAATAATATTTTCCAGATTCTGTAATATTTTTTGTTGTAATGTTCTCTCCCTTTTTTGTATAATCTGTTAGGGTTGTCCATTTAATTATATTATTAGAATCCATTTTTCCATAACTTAATGTTCCATTTGTTAAGTTTATATTTGTAATTGTGAATGTTGCATTAAGTCCATCAATGTTAGATGTAATATCTCCAAAACTCACTGTTCTAGTTACTTCTTCTGTTTGCTGTTTTAGAACTTGTCCTCCTGGTAAATAATATTGTGTATAATACCTTTTACCTTCATATTTAATTCCATTTAAACTTATTACTTCTCTTGTATTAAAATCTACTACTATTTCATCATTTACGTTTTCTACTTCTAAATCAGTTGCTATATGGTTGCTATCAAAATATCTAAGGTATGTACTATTTTGTGTAGTTAGAAAACTTTCATTTTCGCTGTTTAAAATATTCTGTAAGATGCTTTTATTAGCACTTGTAAGTTCTTCTCCATAGCTTGAATAATTTTCATTTTCTACTATAATATCTACTTTTTTTTGTATTGTTTGCATATATGAAACAAAGCTTATCATTTTAGAGTTTTCTATATTTCCTGTCCCTATCGATATAGTAACAGATGCTAATATAAGCATTACAATAATTGTTATTATTAAGGCTATTAGAGTAATGCCTTTATCTGGGCGGACAGAAGGCGCGAACGCCCCTACGTTATGTTTTTTATATTCACTTTTCATATTATTTTTTCTCCTTTGTTTTATATCATTAAATTATCAAACATAAATTGTTCTTGCATTCTTCTTAAAGATTGTTTTATTGTTCTTGCTCTTACCTCTCCAATTCCTTCTACTTCATCTAGTTTCTGAATATCGGCTGCAAGTATATGCTGAAAAGATTTAAATGTTTTTACTAAATTATTTACTATTGTGTTTGGCATTCTTGGTATTTTGCTTAATATTCTATATCCTCTTGGATATACTGCAATTTCTTCATAATTTTCAAATACTTCATATCCTAAAAGTTTTGCAATTGTGTTTGAATCTATGAATCCATCTTTTGCATTTTCTCTTATTAAGTTTAAAATTTTCTCAGGCACTAATCTTCTTGATGGTGCTATATAATCTTTAATTATAAGTAGCTCTTCATTTGGCAAGTTCTCTATTAATTCTTCTAATTGCATTTTTACCAAAAAGCCATCTACCCCTAATTCATAAATTGCTCTATTTACTTCTTCGGATATTTTCATTACCATTTCTGCTCTTTGTAAACATGTTATTACATTATCTAATGTTACAATATCATTAAATTCGTATTCGTTTAGGACTCCTAATTTTGTATCAAATACTTTTTTATAATTTTCTAGTGTTTGCAAAGCTTGGTTTGCTCTTGTTATAATTTTTGCAGTATCTTCTATTGTGTACCTAAAATCTCCTTTAAATACTGTTATTATATTTCTTCTTTGTGAAATACTTATAACAAGTTCTCCTGTTTGTTTTGCTGTACGTTCTGCTGTTCTATGCCTTGTTCCTGTTTCATCTGTTAATATTTTAGAAGATGGAATTATCTGAGTGTTTGCTAATAATATTTTCTTTAAATCTTTACTTAAAATTATTGCTCCATCCATTTTTGCAAGTTCATAAAGTTTTGCTGGTGTGTAGTCTTCGTCTATTCTAAATCCACCGGTCTACAATGTCTAATACTTCTTTTGAATCTCCTATTATTATAAGTGCACCTGTTTTTGCTTTTAATATGTTATCTAGTCCTTCTCTTAGTGGAGTTCCCGGAGCTATTATTTTTAATATTTCTGTTAGCATTTTTCACCTCTTATTTTAAACCTAAAAATTTCATTGCTTCTATAATATTTTTCACGCCTATTATATCTAATTTATAGCTTTCTTTCAATAGTTTTTTGTTACTTTCTGGAATTATACATGTTTTAAATCCCATTTTTTCGGCCTCTTTTATCCTTTTTTCTATCATATTTACATTTCTTACCTCTCCGGTTAAGCCTACTTCTCCTATTGCTATAGAGTCATTTGGGATAGGCATATTTTTAAAACTAGATGCAGTAGCCAAAATTATTCCTAAGTCTAGTGCTGGTTCATTTATTCTTATTCCTCCAACGATGTTCATATAAACATCTTGGTTACCTAAAGCCATCCCTGCTCTCTTTTCTAACACCGCGATAAGAAGAGTTAATCTGTTAAAATCTATTCCATTTGCAGTTCTTTTTGGAAAGCCAAATACACTAAGTGTTGTTAGTGCCTGTAGTTCTACTAAAATTGGTCTTGTTCCCTCTATGCTAGCTACTACAACTGTTCCTGGTGGATTTTCTGTTCTATCTGATAATAATACTGCAGATGGATTTTTTATTTCGCACATTCCGTTTGTCTTGCATTTCAAACATACCAATTTCATTGGTTGAACCAAATCTATTTTTTACTCCACGCAGTATTCTATATGAAAAATATCTTTCTCCTTCTAAATATAAAACAGTGTCTACCATATGTTCTAGAACTCTTGGTCCTGCAATGTTTCCGGTCTTTAGTAACATGTCCTATAATAATTGTAGTAATTCC
>JBJFFF010000197.1:0-4801 GCA_051891455.1 Clostridia bacterium
TCCAACTTCTCCTATTTCTAGTATATTTGAAAATCTTTCCTTTTCTGCAACAACAACTCCTATTGATAATGATGTTAATGGGAATTCTTCCATTACTCCTTTTCTATTTTGAATTTCAAAATATCCTTTTTGTAATTCCTCTTCATTAAAGTAGCTTTTTACTTTTAAGTCAAATTCTGTTATTATATTTTGACATATATCTTCGTAGTCTACTGTTTCATCTAAGATTGCTACAAAATCGTCTCCACCTATATGTCCTACAAAAACATTGGCATCTTGTACATCATATACATATTTTGTTATCACTTGTGCTGTTAATTTTATTATTTCGTCTCCTCTTACAAACCCATACACATCATTATATGCTTTAAAATTATCTAAATCTAAATATAATACTGTAAATGGCGTTTTCATTGAAATTCTCTTTTTTAATTCTGTTTGAATTTTTACATTTCCCGGTAAACCAGTAAGCGGACTTACTGTTCTATTTACTGTTAATAGCCTTGCTATGTTTTTTATTATATAATACAAATATTCTTTTCCTAATGATTTTTCTACAAAATATTCTACAGATTTTTTTATAACTTCAACTTTATGATTAATATCTTCATTTGACGATATTACTATTATTGGTGTGATTGTATTATCTGCATCATTTCTAATTTTTGAACACAAATCATCTAATTTGTCTTGCAAGTGGTCTTCATTTATAATAATTAAATCTGGTATCTCTTTTAACACACAATCGATTCTTTGTGATTCTACACACTTAAATTTAAAGCTTTTATCCTCTGCAAACATTTCTCTTAAATCATTTAGTAGTTTTATTGTTGTATCAAAAATATAAACTTGTTTTAACATTTTTTCTCCTATCATTTGTTTTTTATGGTTCATATGTGCATTTACCTGTAAATCTCTTAAACGAATAATTATCCAAGTTCTCGTCATCTTCGTCAGATAATTTTTCTTGGCTGTATGCATTAACTTGAACTATATTTTCCCCTTGTTTTAATGGAAATTCAAATTCAACTGTTGTTTTATCTTTATCATATTTTGAAAATCTTTCATCATATACATATTTTTTATTATTGATTATAAACTCTATTTTCTTAAATCCCATATCGTGTATCACAGAAACCTTAATTTTATCACCATATTTTATTACACTAATTTCTGGCTCATTAACACCTGTAACAAATCTTGATAAAATTTCTTCATTGTCATAAATATCAACTACTCTAACCCAAAGCTTATATGTTCCCCTTTGTATATCAAGTTCTACAGACATAGTTTTATTATCGTTTTCATCTGCTTCAACTTTAATTTCTTCTTCATCTTCCCATCTGTAAGATAAATATTTCAAACCATTATCATCAGAAACTTGTATCTTTAGTTTTTTATCTACTATACTGATTGAATCTATACTAGGTTTATTATTTTCTAAGTTTTTTTCAAAGATTTCCTTTTTTTCGGCTTTTACACCTTTTAAAGATACAGCTTCAATCTTTAAATTATTGATAGTATTTTCAGGCATTTCAATAATTCTTTCAAAAGAAATAGATCCGTTTAAATTTATTCTTTTTTCTTCTTCATCATTCCATGTGTATACTAAATATTGTATTCCGTCATTGCATGATGCCTTTATTGTAACTTCTTTTGTTTGATCATTTTCTCTTATTATTATAATTTCCGGTATATTGCTATTTGCGAGCAATTTCTTATTTTCGTATATTCCATATATTTTTATCGCAATAATAATTATTGCTACTACAATTATAGCAATACAAAAAAACTTAATTATCTGTTTTGTATCTATTTTATTATAATTATTATTGTTATTTGTAAATAATATCTGATTCATAATTTTTCTTCCTTCTTAATATATAACAAATTATATCATATATATTTTCTTTTTGTAAATATATTATTTAACAAAAATGATGTAATTTTTAAATTACATCATTTTTATTTTTATAATACATATTTTTTTATTAATGCTACTCCTGCTGCAATGATTGTTATTGTTACAAAGATTAACCATATATATGTTACTTCTTTACCAGTTTTTAGTGTTAATATTACTAATGCAAAGTCGTCATCATCCTCTTGCTCTTTTTTATAGTTTGGTATGTCTTCGTTTCCTGGTGTTGAATCTTCATCTGGCACTCCATGTTCATTATAGTCTTCTGTTATTGCAGCAATATTTGTTTTTAATCCTAAGTTATTTGCATCATTTATCCAAGTAAATACTATTTGTACTTCTGCACTTTCTCCTGGTTTTAGAAGTTTTGTTTCTAATGCTCTTGTTGTAATTTTATCTTCCTCGCTTAATATCCATAATGGGTTATCTTCTGCTACAAATTTTAGTCCTTGTGGTACATAGTCTGTTATTTCAGTTGCGTATCCTTCTATATCTCCCTCGTTTACAACTTTTATGTTATATACAAATTTAACTGTTGTAGCATTTAATTTTTTCTTATCTATTGTAACCGATGCTATTGGCTCTTCTTCACTATTTTCTCTATAGTCTTCTCCTGATGCTTCGGTTTTTCCTATATTTGGTTTAAATCCTGTTTCTGTTGTAGTTGTTTTGCCATCTACTGTAACAATTGTCTGTGTTACCCATTTGAATAATGCTAAGTCAAATTTTTGTACATATATGTATTCTTTATCTTGGTCATCCTCTGGGTCATTCCACTCATCTGGAATTGAATCTTCGTCATCATCACTATCTTTTGTTATTTGAGCTTTGTTTATTATTATTCCATCTGTATTGTCTTCTGGTATGTCTTTTTGTGATACTTTAAATACCACTTTTATGTCTCTATGGTCTGGTTCTTCCATTGTTTCTTTATCAAATATTTCCAATAGATTACTGTTTTTTCCTGTTTCTTCATCTATTGTTCCTTTTGCTTCTGATAAATAATCTGTTCTTATTACTTCTGCATCTTCTACATTTTCTGTTTCTACTAGATTTCCTTCTTCATCACGATAGTACATTTTCCAGCCATATTCTTTATTGGTTTCATCATCTGGTAAGAAAATTAGTCCTTCTGGAATGTCGTCTTCTATTTCTTCTGCATATCCTGCAATTGTTCCTTCATTATATACTCTTATTGTATATGTTACATTATCATTGTTTACCACTTCTACTGGTGTTTTGTCATGTCTATATTTATAGTTTCCGTCTTCATCTATATAGAATTCTGGAATTCTTGTATTTACTTCTGTTTCATTTACACCTGTTATGAATTTTCTAAGTGCTAAATCAAAGTATTTTAATTGTACTGGTTCATAATCATCATCATCTTGTTGATATGTACTGTTTTCTGCTCTTAATTCATAATCACTTAAGTCTACATTATCTGGTGTAGAATCTCTATCTGCAACATCTACTTCTGCACCTGTTTCATCTACAGCTTTGTCTTGACTTATTTCTGCAATATTTACAAGTATATCTTCACATGTGTTTGGTGCAAGTACTATACATGTTACTTCTATTTCTTGGTAGAATAATCCATCATTTTCGTCATTTACACTTTGCTGATATAAATCTCCTTCTTCTACTTCTGCACCATATTTTTTGATTAATTCATCTTTTAATGAAAGATAATCTCTTATTTCTAATCCACCATTTTTACCTGTTACAACTGTTATTGTAGATAACTCTTCATCTTTAAATATTCCATTTACTGGCACATCATCTTCTGTTTTATAAATTCCATTTTCTCCAACTAGTTGCTTATTTTCTACATCTGTTGTTTCAATTAACCAGTTGCCATTTGCTGAATACCCAACTAATAGTCCTAGTCCTTCTGGAATATAGTCAGTAATTTCAGTAGCATATCCGTCTAACTCGCCTTCATTATATACTCTTAATTTGTATGTAATAATGTCTCCCTGTTTTACTGTTAATGCATTTTTAGGGTGAGTATATTTAGCTGTTGATTCATTTTGTGTTAATGGTGTTGTATCTACTTCTGGAACTCTAGAAGTAAATTCTACTGTTTCTCCATTTCTTTCAATATTACTAATATATTTTCTTAAAGCTAAATCAAATACTTTATCTGGTTCAATTATTACTCTTTCATAGTCATCATCATCTTCATGCCATGGATTGTTTTCATAGTTTCTTATTTCATCTTCTGTTAAATTTCCTGGTACAGAATCTCTATCTGGTACGTCTACTTCTGTATTTGTTTCATCTACAGCTTTGTCTGCACTTATTTCTGCAACGTTTGGTAAAGTTATTCCAACTGTTGCTGTATCTTTAATTCTACATTCTATTTGTAGGTCTGCATAATATAATCCATCTGTTCCATCTTCTGCCTTTTGCCATTTAACATCTCTATCTACCGTTCCTTCTGTTACAGTTTTATCATATGCTTTAATTAATGTATCTGCCAAATATGTTGTTGTTAAAGTTTTTTGGTCTTGAGCTAATACCCAACCATATTCTGCATTAATCTCACTGTCTTCTACAAATTCTAATCCATCACATAAATAGTCTGTTACTTCTTTTGCATATCCATCTAATTCGCCTTCATTATATATTCTTATTGTATATATAATTGTGCTTCCCTTTTTTAAATAGATAGCATCTTTTGGGTGGTCGTATGTTGCTGTTGTCGTTCCTGCTCTTAGACCTTCTAAGTAAATTTCAGGTATTCTGCTTGTAATTTCTTCTCCATTTGTAGCAGTTATAAATTTTCTTAAGGCTAAATCAAATGTCTTTTCTTCTGGCTTTATTGTAACAGTATCTGTTCCTGGGTTTGGAACTCTTTCTTTTTCTACTTTTAAT
>JBJFFF010000198.1:0-4739 GCA_051891455.1 Clostridia bacterium
ATTTAAGGTTTTCTTCCTACACAGTTTATTGAATCTCTTAGAGCATATAGTTTTTTATCTGCTGGTGCAAGGTTTCCAGTTTGCCCAATTATGCTTATTCCTTTTTTTTGTACATTTTCTATGAATTCTTCTACTGTTGTTTCCACATTATACCCAGGAATTGATTCTAGTTTGTCTATTGTTCCTCCTGTAAATCCTAATCCTCTTCCAGACATTTTTGCAACTGGTATTCCTAGTGATGCAATTATTGGCATTATTATTAATGTTATTTTGTCTCCAACCCCACCTGTGCTGTGTTTATCTACTACTATTTCTCCTACTGATGATAGGTCTAATACATCTCCTGAATGTGCCATTTCTAGTGTTAAGTTTGTTGTTTCTTCATTTGTCATTCCGTTTATGTATATTGCCATTACTAATGCTGCTGCTTGATAGTCTGTTATGTTACCTTTTACGTATTCTGTTATGAAGTAGTGTATTTCTTCTTTTGATAAGTTTTGTGAGTCTCTTTTTTTGGCTATTATGTCTTGTATGTTCATAATCATCCCTCCTATATTTATTTCATCATTTAAAATCCGTCGCATCTCGTCGGGGTTTGATTTTTATTTTTTCAGGCTCCTCTAAGTAATTCCTACTCAGATTCTCCTAAAAAAATAAAAATGAAACCCCTGCGTGCGACTACTATATCTCACTAATGTAAAAAAATTTTTAGGTCTGTTATATAAAATTCTTTATGAAGGTTTTTCTGTGTAAGGCGCATGGGCCATATGTTTTTATTGCTTCAATGTGTGCGGCTGTTCCATAACCTTTATGTTTTGCAAATCCATATTCTGGGTAAACTTCATCATATTCTCTCATTATTCTGTCCCTTGTTACTTTTGCTATTATTGATGCTGCTGATATGCTATATATTTTTGCATCCCCTTTTATTATAGATGTATATGGTACTCCTTTTGTATCTATGTGTTCTAATGCGTCTACTAAAATTCTATCTGGCTTTATTTCTAAATTTTCTAAAGCCTGTGTTAACGCCTTTTTGGTAGCATTTAATATGTTTATTTCATCTATTTCTTTTTCTGTAACAATTCCTACGCTCCACGCCAAAGCTTCTTCAGTTATTTGTTCATATAGTTTTTCTCTCTTAGTTTCTGAAATTTTTTTTGAGTCGTTTATTCCTTCAATAAAGGAATCTGGTTTCATAATAACTACTCCAACAACTACTGGTCCAGCCAATGGCCCACGCCCTGCTTCATCTATTCCTGCTATATAATTTACTCCTGCTTCGTGTAGTTTGTTTTCATATTCTTTTAATGTTTTTAGCCTTGCTTCTTCTCTTTCTTTCATTTATTTCTCCTATATGTTTTGCATTTGGGTTAATGAATAATATGTGTTTCCTTCATAAGTATATCCTAATGAATAATAAACTTCTCCTGTAAAATAGTCTATAACAAAAAAGTCTTTAGTTGTTATTTCTACATCTATATTGTTATTATCCATTGCAGTTTGTTCCCAAATATATAAGTTTGATGTATCTTCAAGTTCATTTAATGTTGGCTGTAATAAAGATAAATCATAACCACTTGCATCTGCTACTTTTATCATCCCTGTATTATCATAACTCTCTCCAAATTCTTCTTTATCTGCAACAATTTGAGCTCTTCCTTTAATTAATAACATTGTTGTTTTGATATCTTCAAGTTTTGCTCTTTGAACTTCTCCTACTCCAAATTGTATTGTAACAGATGCTAAAATTAACATTATTATTATTGTAATAATTAGTGCAACTATTGTTATCCCTTTTGTTTGTTTTAATACGTTTTTTTCTTTCATCTTCTTTTCTCCTACATTTGTTTTTCTATATTATATATGTATAAAAGATTTTTTTCAATATGATTTTTATTATAATTTTTTTATTTTAATCTTTATTTAATATTCAATTTGTATTATAATTATGTTTTAAAAGGGAGTGATTTTATATGGACGATAATTTTTACCAAAAATTTGATGGAGAAAGTAGGAAGTCAAGTAATTCAGCTTCTAATATATTGGTACCTTTTATTTCTGGTGTGTTAGGGGCAACATTAGTTGTTGGGACTTGTTTTGGAGTACCAAGTATCAGAAGTAAATTATTATCAAGTAACGAAGTTACATCAAACTCTTCAATAGTTACTCAAGTTTCTTCTACACCTACTGGAATTTCTTTAAGTAATTATTCTGATACAGCAGTATATGCAGCAAATAAAGTTTTGCCTTCTGTTGTAGGTATTTCTATTTCATATAATGTAAGTGCTTTTGGTAGAACTCAAACTGCAGAAGCCACTGGCTCTGGTATTATTATTACTAGTGATGGATATATTTTAACTAATAACCATGTTGTTAGTTCATCAGATTCTTCTTCTTATTATCAAGTATCAAATGCAACAAAAATTACTGTTTCTTTATATGGTAGTGATGAAAAATATGAAGCGACAATTGTTGGTACAGATGAGCAAACAGATTTAGCAATTATTAAGATTGATGTAGATAACTTAACTCCAGCAGAACTTGGAGATTCTTCTTCTATTAAAGTTGGTGAATTTGTTCTTGCTATAGGTAACCCTTTAGGATTAGATACTTCTGTTACATCTGGTATAATTAGTGCCTTGGAAAGAGATATTACTACTAGTGATAGCACAACTTATCATGTAATACAAACAGATTGTGCTATAAACTCTGGAAATAGTGGTGGTGCACTAGTTAATAGCAATGGTCAAGTAATTGGAATTAATACTTTGAAATTATCTGGAACAGGCATAGAAGGTGTTGGTTTTGCAATTCCTATTAATGATACCATTGATATTTTTGAACAATTAATTAAACATGGCAAAGTATTAAGACCTTATATAGGAATTACTGGTAGCAATTTATCAGAAACGATTGCTAGTCGATATAATTTACCAGTTGGTGTTTACGTAGAAGACATTGCTGAAAACTCTGGAGCTGCAAATAGTGATTTAAGAAAAGGTGATGTTATAACTGCAATAGATGGTCAAAGCATTTCTACTATGCAGGATTTGAATGATGTAAAAGATAAAAAGAAAATTGGAGATACAATAAAATTAACAGTTTATCGTTCTGGTGAATATATGGATGTGGAAATTACTTTAACAGAAATGCCATAAGAAAAAATGTAGAGTATAACACTCTACATTTTTTAATTAATAATGAAAAATGAATAGTGAATAATTAATTATTGAACTATTACTACATCTACGGTTTCTGTTGGAGTATTATTTCCATACGCAAATATTATATATAATTTCCCATCTTGTCCTATATAATAATTTTCTATATTCTCTATTAAATATTCCTCTGATCTTACATCTCTTACATAAAGGTTGTATTCTTGTGCTAATTCTTTATCTGTATTTTCGTTTTTCCCTCTAATATAATTAATTATTTGTGATTGTACCGCACTTTTATCTATGTTATTTAATTCCATATATTCTTTTAAGCTCAAAAGTTTATTTTCTACTAAATCATAATTATAGGTTTTAACCATAATCCTTTGTGGATCACTACCTTCTTTTAATGTTGCCTTGATAATTAGTGAAATTATATTGTTATTTGTATATGCAATATAATCTACATGATATTTTGAATATGCAGTATTTTCTTTTACTACCTCTAACAATTTTTTTCCGAAAATGTTATTTATTTCATCATTTACTACATTAGCTGTATCGGTTTCTATATTTAATAATGGAACTTTTGCGTTTACATCATATTTGCCTTGTTCAATTTTTTCCATTTTATATGATAAAGTTACAGCTTCATTTTCATTTTCTGTATATTCAAGATTTAAAAACAGTTTTTTAAAATTCTCTTCTGCATTAATTATTGCTTCTTCCTCTTGTTTTTGCATTTTCTCTTGTTCTTTATTAAATAGGAATAAGCCTCCTGCAGCTAAGATAAGAATTACAAGGATTATTATTAATGTAATTATTAATATTTTTTTTGATTTTTTCATAAGACACCTCTGATTTTGTAGAAGTGGGAAATGGGATGTGGACACTTCACACCTCTCACTTCTAAAATAAAACATTAAAATTATATCATTAACTTACTGAAACATCAATATTTTTCTTGACTAACTTAAAAAATTAATGTATGATATAAGATGTAGATTTATTAATAAGGAGTATGAATTATTTATGTTATGTTCAGTTTGCCATAAAAATATGGCAGTAATTTTTACAAAAAAAATAGATGGAGATAAAAGCTCTACTGAAGGGCTTTGTTATAGTTGTGCTAAAGCTAAGGGGATTAATCCTGTTGACCTTTTGGTAAAACAAGCCAATCTTTCTGAAGATGAAATAAAAGATTTAACTTCTCAACTTGAGGGGTTATTTAGCGATATTACAGAAGATATGGAGGAAGAGCCTTACGATATTGGAGATGCTCCAAGTGGTGGAATTCCTTTAGGTTCAATTTTTTCTAATATGTTTGGTTCAAAAGCAAATGAGCCAGATGAAGCATATAATGATAATAGAAAAAAAGTGAAAACAGAAAGAAGACCTAAAGAAAAGAAAAAAAGTTTTTTAGATATTTATGGAACTAATTTAACCAATAAAGCTAAAAATAATGAATTAGATATTGTAATTGGAAGGGATAAAGAAATTCAAAGAATTGTACAAATTTTAAATAGGCGTTCTAAAAATAATCCTTGTTTAATTGGAGAACCTGGAGTTGGTAAAACT
>JBJFFF010000199.1:0-4720 GCA_051891455.1 Clostridia bacterium
AAAAGAAAAAGAAAGTGATTGGATTTTAAAGGGAAAAGGTGCAGATGTTCAACCTTCTCATATTGCAAGAACGAGAGAAGGTTCTGTAACAGGTGTTAGAGCTAGCAAGGCTATTGTTTTCGATGATATGACCAAAGGGCAGAGTGAAGCAACCAATAGTGCAGTTCATCAAAATATCTATAACAGTTGGAAAACAGAATGGTATAACAGAAGAACAGGGAAAACGACTAAATATATTTTTGCAGGAACAATGTGGTCTCCAGAAGATATTTTAAATAGAGTTACAGAAGATATAGAAGGTACGACAAAAATAGTGCCAAGTAAGAAATTTAAGTATGTATGGGAAGCGGTAGATGGAAGCGCTGTATTTATTAGAATGCCATTGTTAGATGAAAATGACGAGTCTACATGTGCAGATGTAATGAGTACAAAAGAGGCAATTAGATTAAGAGATACTACAGACCCGTTTTTATGGGCATGTGTATATCAGCAAGAACCTATTGCCCCAACAGGTTTGGAATTTGCTTGGGATAATTTGCAAACATTTGAGAAAATGCCTGATGATGCAGAAAATTATTGTATTGCAGTAATTGACCCAAATAGAAAAGGAAAAGATAACTTCGCTATGCCGATTTTAAGACCTTTTAGAGATAAATACCTATTAGATAATTGTTTGTTTCAACAAAAAGCTACTAGGGAGCTTTACGAAAGTATAGTCAATATTATAATTGCATATAACATAAGGAAATTGGTTATAGAAGAAAATACAGATGAAAGTTTAGCAAAAGTTATTGGTGATAAATTAAAAGCAAAAGGACACACATGTCAAATCATAACAAAATATAGTACAGTAAAAAAGGAAAATCGTATAAAAGATATGCGATTTGATGTAATAACAAGAATTATTTTTAGAGATAAAAAAACAGTTAAGACTAATAGTGATTACGGAAGATTTATGAAAAATTTAACAACCTATTCTTTTGAATATCCGAATAAACATGATGATGCTCCAGATAGTATATGTATGTGTGCTAGTGAGTTGATTTTAGAAAGAAGTAAGCCAAGTATTCCAAAAGGAATTGATAGGAGGTTGTTGGGTATATGATTAATATTTGCCATAATTGCCTATATCATGAAAAATGTATGGCGTATAGATATAATAATATAAAAATTAAAGAGATGGAAAAAATAAATATTCAAAAGGATAAAGAGGGCAATTCTATTATTTTTGTTGAAAAATGTAGAAAATTTACTACAAGAATGTTTAAATATTATCCTGAAAAAATAAGAAATAAAAAAAATAATTAAAAGAAATAAAAAAAATAATTAAAAAAATATTGACAAGTTAAAAAATAACTGTTACGGTAAATTTAAGAGAGAGTATTCGCTAGTTATAGCGAAGGGGAAAATAAGATACTTTTTATATGTAGTGGAGGGATTGCAGTATCTTGCTAATTCAACTCCATTAAATAGCTTAAAAATGAGCAGAAAATATAGGAAACTATATAATTTTGCTCATTTTTTTGCGTTATATGGGGGAGATAAAATGTCAGAAGGAGTAACAAGTGAAACTAATCAAACAGATGTAATTCAAGAAATGATAGAGCAAGCAACAGAAGAAAATGAAAATAAATATTCAGAAACAAATAAAAATGAAAAAATTAATTTTCATGGGAGACAAATAATTTATTGCTCTTTAAAAAAAGATGAACTTACTCCAGAGAATATTATAAAAAAATTTCCAGAAATGTTAAGTATTCATTTTCAAAATGTAGCAGAAATAGATTATTTAGATAAGTATTATAGAGGAATACAACCAATTTTAAATAAAACAAAAACAGTAAGACCAGATATAAATAATAAAGTGTTGGTAAACCATGCTTATGAAATTGTTGAATTTAAGAAATCATATGTTTTTGGAGACCCAGTTCAATATGTCCAAAAAGGTGAAAAAGATAATAATTTAATTAATCCAGAAATAGCGTTATTAAACAAGTTTATGGAGAGTGAAGATAAATCAAGTAAGGACAAGGAACTTGCAGAATGGCAATATAAAATAGGAACAGCATATCGTTGGGCAGAAGCAGATGACATAGCTGAAGAAGACGATGCACCTTTTGAAATTTCTATCCCAGACCCGAGAAAAGTTTTTGTTGTTTATAGTACAGGAATAAATAGAGAGCAACTTTTTTCAGTATATATAGATAATTTTACTGATATTATAACAACTCAAGATACATCAGAGATTTTTCAATATCAAGAGTACATGGTTTATTTAGAAGATAAAATAATGGTTTTAACAACTAAAAATGGAAGTTTACAACTTAAAGAATTATATGGAAAAAATCTATTAGGAATAAAGAAAAAATTGCCAAATCCATATAACTTGCTAATAAAGGGACATAGAATAATAGAATATCCTTTAAATCCAAGTAGATTAGGTCTAATAGAGTTGGTTATAACTCAATTAAATTCACTAAATACAATAACTAGCAATGAAATTGATGATATAGAGCAATTTGTGCAAAGTTTATTAGTATATGTAAATCAAGAAGTAGATTTAGAACGACATAAAAAAATAATAAAATTAGGAGCTGTAGAGATTAATTCTCAAAGCCCAGAAAAACCAGCAGATTTGAAATTGTTATCTCAAAAAATTATGCATAGTGAAACGAAAGTTTTAAAAGAGAGCACTTATAATGATATTTTGACGATAGTTGGTATCCCACGATTAAATGATAAACCTTCTGGAGGAGACACTGGACAAGCAAGGCTTTTAGGAGAAGGCTGGACAATGGCAGATGAAAGAGCAAAACAAGATGAACTTTCATTTAAAAAATCCGAGAGACAATTCCTAAAACTAATTTTAAATATATGTAAAGAAAAACTAAATGGAAAAAAAGATAATTTAAAAAAATTATCTTTATCAGATATAGATATAAAATTTACAAGAAATAAATCAGATAATATTTTAGTTAAAACACAAGCATTAATGAATTTAATGTCAGCGCAATGCCCACCAGATATTGCATTTACAGTGGTAGGATTATTTAATGACCCAAATGAAGTTTTTGAGAAGGCAAAAAACTATTATGGGGAAAAACTCTGGAAAAAAGAGATAGAAAAATTAATAGATAATGATAAAACCTTAAAAAAAGAGCTTAAAAATGAGCAGAAATAATGGTAATTGTTTCTACTCATTTTTTTATATATTACCTTTGCTACGAGGGGAAAAGTAGCCGTACATCAAAGACCTACATGTCTTAAAACTGGGTACGATAAGGAGTTATTTAATGGATTATAAAGAAGAATTAGCAAAAATTTTATCTAATGGTGAACTTGATGATGCAGCTAAAACAGAAGCTATTAGTAAATTGACAGGAGACTGTTTCGTATCAAAAGCTACACACAAGAAAGCTTTAGGAGATATAGAAGCAGAAAAAAAAGGATTGATTACAGAAAGAGACGATTTACAAAAAAAAGTAAAAAGTTTTGAAGATTCAAAATTAACTGATGATGAAAGAAAACAAAAAGCACTAGAAGAAATTGAAACTTTGAGAAAAGAAACATTAACAGAAAGAAATAAGGTAAAAGCAGAAAAAATATTGGCTAAAGTTATTGATGATGAAAATGAATTAGAACAGCTGATTTCACAAATTTCAACTGATGATGAAAAAGCAACATCAACATTAGCGCAAAATATTGCTGATACTTTAACAAGACAAAAAGAACAAACTGAAACAAGAATCAGAGAAGAAATTTTGAAAGATACACCAAAACCAACAGGTGGAGATGGTGAAAAGAAAAAACTTACAAAAGATGAGTTTAATAAATTAAGTTATGAAGAACAAGTGAATTTTAAACAAAAAAATCCAGACGACTATAATTTAATGTTTGGACAATAAAAAGGAGGAATTTTAAATGGCAGACAAATTTTTAGGTATACCATTTGACGAAGAAATATTTATTAATAGATGGGGTGCAGAACCAGACCCAGTGCTAACAGCATTATTAGATAGTGGAGCTGTAGTAAATAGTGCAGAAATTACACAAAATTTACAAGGCTCAGGCTTAACATATGAAGTTCCATTTTTAAAAGATATTGACAGTTCAGACCCACAAGTAAATGATGGTGGAACAAATATAACAGCAACAGAAGTAGAGGGAGACACACAAAAAGGTGTAGCTTACAAAAGAATGAAAGCTTGGAAAGCAAGAGACTTTATAAATGATGTTCAAAAAGCTGACCCTATGGGACATATCATATCAAGAGTAGGAAAATATTGGAACAAATATAGACAAAGACAAATAATTGCTATGCTAAATGCGATATTTGGAATTGCAGGAGATACTGACTTGTCAAATCATATATATAATATTGCAACTGCTGAAGCTACAGTTACAGATGAAAACAGAATAGGTGCAACAACTTTAAACGATGCAATAACAAAAGCTTTAGGAGATAAAAAAGCAGATTTCTCTTTAATAGCAATGCACTCAAATGTAGCAAAAAGATTAGAAAATTTACAGTTACTAGAATATAGAAAATATACAGACCCATTAGGTATAACAAGAGAACTATCTTTAGCAGATTATAATGGTAAATTAGTTATTGTTGATGATGGTTTGCCAGTAAAAGATAGTGCAACAGCAACAGGAGAAAAAGAATATACTACATATGTTCTAGGAAATGGAACAATATTAATGGGGAAAGGAAAAC
>JBJFFF010000200.1:0-4712 GCA_051891455.1 Clostridia bacterium
AATATGCCACAAACAGCATCACCTATGCCAAATGCAATAACAATGGATATTGTAACTGAAAACGTAAAAGTAACAACTTCATATGCAGCATTGAAGATTAGGCAATCAGCGTCAAGTAGTGGAACTATACTTGGCTCAGCCGATAAAGGAACAATATTATTAAGAATAGAAAAAGCAACAGCAATTTCTGATGATGGCAGATACTGGGATAAGGTTGTTTATGACACTGGAACAGGAATTATTGTTGGATATTCAGCAAGAACAGATACAGATGGAGCACAATATTTAACACCAGTTAATGATGTTATAACTGTAAATGAAGAAATGCAAACTTCTACAGATGTGAACTTAAGAAATGGACCAGGAACATCTGGAACAACAGTAAAGCAAACTTTGACAAGTGGCATAAAACTTACAGTTATAGACAAAATGTCATATAAAGTAAATAACTACTGTTGGTATAGAGTAAAATTAGCAGATGGAACACAAGGATATATGGCATCTGAATATTTAAAATCAATAGAAGAACCAAACATACCAGATATACCAGAGAATCCAGACAATCCAGATCCTACACCTCAAAATTATAAACTAGATGGAAATAATTTAATAATTGCGCCTGGAACTAAAATAACAGATATAGAAGGAGCAACACTTACTGGTAGTGTTTGCGGAACAGGAGCAACAATAACATTAAATGATAATACATATACTTTAGTAATATTGGGAGATGTAAGTGGAGACGGAGAAGTAAAATCAAAAGATTATATGATGATTAAAAATTATATAATGGGAACATTGAGTTTAAATGAAGCAGAGAAAAAAGCAGCAGATGTAAGCAAAGATAACGAGATAAAATCAAAAGATTATATGATGATTAAAAACTATATAATGGGAACCGCTTCAATTACTTTATAATACGGAGGAAAAATATTATGAAAAAAATAAGTATAAAAATTTTATTATTGATATGTTTATTTTCAATAATATCAATATTATTACCGCTTCAAATAGAAGCAGTAGGGAATTTTTCAATAAGCAAAAGTTCAGCAAGTTTAACTACAGGAGGAACAACTACTATTACTGTATCAGCTTCTAATTGTGCAGGGCAATTTAGCATATCATCTTCAAATTCAAGTGTAGCATCAGTTAGTACTTCATCAATTTGGCTTGATAATTCTAGTGATTCAATAACAATAACAGCCAAAGGAGCAGGAACAGCTACTATAACTATAAGTGCTATAGATGTAACAGATACAGATTTAAATGATGTGATAGGATCAAAAACATGCTCGATTACAGTATCTAATCCTGCTCCAGTTACACCAACAAATCCACCTTCAAACAATAATAGTGGATCAACAAACAACAATGGTAGTTCAAACAGTAGTAGCAATTCTGGAAGCAGTAATAAACCATCAAACACAACAAAGCCAGAAGAACCAAAATCGAATGATTCAACACTAAAAGGCTTATCAATTGAAGGATATGAACTTTATCCAGCATTTGAAGCCAATACTAGAGAATATAACCTAAGAGTTACAAACGATATTACAAAAGTTACAGTATTACCAACTGTTAACTACTCAAAAGCAAGCTACAAAATTGAAGGAGCAATTGAAGAACTACAAGTTGGTAAAAACATAATAACTGTTGTAGTAACAGCAGAAGATGGAACAACATCAAATTATGTAATAAATGTAACACGTGAAAGAGAAGGATTAAATGTACAATACATAAAAATCTACTATACAGATGAAGCAGGAAACAGACAAGAATTATTATTAAATCCAGAATTTAATACAGAAATCTTTGAATATACTTTAAGTGATTTATCATATTTAATATCTAAATTGGAGGTAGAAGTACTATCAAATTTAGAACAAGCTAAAATAGAAATAACAGGAAATGAAGAATTAGTTGAAGGACCAAATACAATAGTAATAACTGTTACAATGCCATCAGAAAGTGAAGAAGAAGAGGACGAAGTATTAACATATAAAATTACAGTAAACAAAGAAAAAGAGCCAGTAGTAACACTAATGGGAAGAATAAAAAATTGGTTTAATGGTATAACAGGAACAGTTAGTACTTGGTTTGGAGAAAATGTATATGAAATTCTAATGGGAGCATTAGGAGTATCTTGTGTGGCATTAGCTGGATTATCAATATATCTTGTAATGGATTATAAAAAATACAAAATGATAATAGAAAAAGTTGCAGAAATAACAAGAATAAATAATGCTACTACAGTAAATACAGGTAAAGCTACAAACACAAATGAAACTACAAACCAACAAATATTAGAAGAAATGCAAAGTAATGAAAATGAAGAAGAAATAGAAATAAAAGAAAAAGGCAAACATTTTTAGAAAGCTATACAATAAAATAGGACGCTATTTTGGTATAAAACCAATAGCGTCCGTGTAATGCTTCCATAGCTCAGTTGGTAGAGCAACAGATTCGTAACCTGTAGGTCGGGAGTTCGATTCTCCCTGGGAGCTCCATATGTACGAGATTGCATCTCGCAGCTAATAATGAATAGTGAATAATTTTAAGATAGTGCAAAAAACACTTAAGAAATTATTTGCTATTTTTTTTGTGTAAAAAATCATTACATAATTTGACACATGCAAACAAGCCATTCACATAAAAAGTTGACATTATTATTTATGTGTGTTACAATATTAATTGTACGTTTACATAATACAAATGAAGTATATTAATTACTAAAAGATAAAAAATATATTAAGGAGTATATGTGAATGAAATTAAAAACAAAAATTAAAATAGTTATATTGATTTTGCTTTTTGTAATAGGCGGAGTAAGTAGTAGTTATTATGAAAGTAAAGTAACAGAAGTATATTTAGCAGGAAAAGTTGTTGCTTTTGATTTTGAAGATGTTTCATCAAATATGGTTAGTTCTGGACTTGTAGTTAATACTTCTTATCAATCAATTGGAACTATGACTTTTATAAAACAAAATGGTGATTTCGCAGCTTTAGGACATCCTATTACTAAAAATGTTGATACTATTGAGGGAGAATGTTATGAAATTCAGATTAATAGTATACAAAAAAGCTCTAAAAACAGAATTGGGCAAATTATTGCTGAAGTAGATGAAGATTCAGAAATTGGAAATGTGTATAAACAATCAAAATGTGGTATTTTTGGCACGGTAGATAATATATCTAACAATGAATATAAAAAAATACAAACTGAAAACAGATATAATGTAGAAACAGGGGCTGCTTATATTTTGATAGACATTGATGGAACTGGATTACAAGAATATGAAGTAGAAATTACAGGAATAGATTTTTTCTCTTATACAAAGAACCTTAGAATTTCAGTAACATCTCAAGAACTAATAAAGAAAACTGGTGGTATTGTTCAAGGCATGAGTGGTACACCGATTGTGCAAAATGGGAAATTAATTGGAGCTATTAATAGCGTGGATATTAGCTCTCCAACAAAAGCTTATGGAATATTTATTGATAAACTTTTATAAAAAAATAAAAAGCTGTTCATGAATTCTCAAAATCGTGGACAGCTTTTTATTTTCATATTTAAAAATAATTATTAATTTTTAATATTTTCTATTCATTTTATAAATTTTATGATAAAATAACAATAATATAAAATTTAGTAATAAAACAAAAACAAGGAGGAAAAATAGGATGGAACAAGTTGTAAATAAGAAAGCATATGAACTTTCAAAAACAGGAGAAATCATACAAACTATTTTAATTATTTTAGGAGCATTATTAGTACCAGCAGTAGTGCCACAATTATTGCAAGTTATATTTGGAAAAACAAGCTGGATTGCAAGTCATTCACAAATTATAGTTGGAAGTATAGTAAATACTGCATTAATAATGACTGGAATAAATATGAAAGGGTGGAGAAAAATACTTTTAGTTGCAACATTACCAAGTTTATCTGCAATAGGAAGCGGATATATATTTGGAAACTTAACTAAAGTTACAATATTTATGGTACCAGGAATTTGGCTTGGAAACTTTGCTTTAATAATGCTTATGAAATATTTATATGCAAATAAAAACATTAATTATGCTGTAAGTGCAATAATATCAATAGTAGTAAAAGTAGCAATAATATTTGGAGTATTAAACATATGGATGGCATTTTCAGTATTGCCAAATCAAGGAACAGTTGCAAATACTCTAAGAAACACAATGGGATTAACACAAGCTATAACAGCAACAATTGGTGCAATTATTTCAATTTTAATAATAAAAATAGGATTTAGAAAAAAATCTAAAATTACTGAAGCGTTAATGTTCAGTACAAAAAAGTAGAAAAAATCTTGACAAAATCTAAAGAATAGTGTTAAATAATATATAGTATAAAAAAAGAGACAAAAGAGGAGAAAAAATATGTTGAACGTTGTAACCCTTGAAACTGTACATACACATGTAATTTTAAATAACATATTTATAAGAATAAATAAAAAAATGAAGACCCGTGCTGTGGTCTTAGGTTGTTGTGCCTGAGAATATAGCAAAGGGTCTTTTTGTTTGACAATTTATCAAATAGAAAAAGGAGAGATTTTTAAATGAAAAAGGAAAAAATGCACGTGGGAGCAGGTGCCATAAAGTCTGCAAAAAAAGGAATGACACTAATTGCTTTAATAATTACGATAATTGTAATGTTAATTTTAGTTTCAATAACAATAACAATGGCAATA
>JBJFFF010000201.1:0-4708 GCA_051891455.1 Clostridia bacterium
CTGCTTGTTCTTCGTCTTTTACATCTTCTTCTACTAATACTTTTGATTGAAGCCTTTTTACAAAATCATTTGCTTTTTTATACAAGTCTGATGATGCCTCAGCTGTTCCAGATATAATAAGAGGTGTACGAGCTTCATCTATTAAAATACTGTCTATCTCGTCAACAATAGCATAATTTAGTTCTCTTTGAACTAATTGATTCTTATAAATAACCATGTTATCTCTTAAATAATCAAATCCAAATTCATTATTTGTTCCATAAGTTACATCTGAGTTGTAAGCTTCTCTTTTTTGCTCTGGTTTCATGCCAGCAATAACTAATCCAACGGATAATCCTAAGAATTTATATAATTTACCCATCCACTCGCTATCTCTTTTTGCTAGGTAATCGTTTACTGTAACAACATGTACACCTTTTCCTGTTAAAGCATTTAAATAAACTGGAAGTGTTGCAACAAGAGTTTTTCCTTCTCCTGTTTTCATTTCTGCAATTCTTCCTTGGTGAAGAATAATTCCACCTATTAATTGAACATCAAAATGTCTCATACCTAGCACTCTTTTTGATGCTTCTCTTACAACTGCAAAAGCTTCTGGAAGCAAATCGTCTAAGGTTTCTCCTTTTTCTAATCTATTTTTAAATTCATTTGTTTTTTCCTTTAGTTCTGCATCAGTTAATTTCTGCATTTCTGGTTCTAGAATGTTTATTTTATTTACAATAGGTTTTACTCTTTTTACTTCTCTTTCACTATAAGTTCCAAATACTTTACTAATTAATCCCATGACGAATAAATCATCCTTTCTATTTTTTCTAATTCATTTTCATAATATATCACGATTTAGCATATATTGCAATAAAAGGATTAAAATTTTAATGTTCAGTTAAATAAATTGTAGTTTGTAAAAGCGTTGGCTTTTGCAAACCGAAGTGTGAAGTGAGAAGTGCGAGGTGCGATTTTAGGGTAATTTCTTCGGAGATTTGTCCTTACAATCACACTTCCCACCTCCCACATCTCACCTCGAAATTATTATTTAATGTAACATAAAAAGGAGGAACTATGTTTATTTGTAATGTTAAAATAAATTCAAAAAATATTGTGAAAATAGCATTTATAATCATGTCTATTATTATTACTATTTTCTTTATTATTTCAATTTATAAAATTTTATCAGAAAGTTTTAGAGTGCGTGATGAGATGGATACACCCGCAGTTTCAGTTATTGAAGCAAGTAATTATACCAATGTTTTAAAATCTGTTTATGAAAATTTAGATAATTATGTGGGGCAAAGTATTTGTTTTACGGGATATGTATATAGGAATTCTGATTTTAAAGATGACGAATTTGTTCTTGCAAGAGATATGAAAACAAGTCGTGAAAATGAAACTTTAGTTGTAGGTTTTTTATGTACATATAAAGATGCTAAAAAATTTGCAGATGGAACTTGGGTTGAAATTACAGGTACTATTGAAAAAGGAAATTATCACGGGGAAATTCCAATTCTTAAAATTACAAAAATTTCTACTGTAGATGAGCCAGAAAATTCACGAGTTTCTCCGCCAGATGACACATATGTGCCAACAGCCGTGATTTATTAAATAAAATCACGGCTGTTTACCTTTAAAGTTCTTCCAATATCCTTTTCATTTCTTCTTGTCTTTTTACTTTTTTAGTTGTGGTCTTTATTAATTCTTCTTTTGTTAATATCATTTTTTGAATATGTTTATACCTTGGGAAGGTTTTGTTTAATTCTTTTATTTTGTTCCATATTATCTCATATAGTTCTTTTTCTGTTTTTCCCTCATATTTTTCCTTGGCTTCTTCTTCGTTATATACAATTTTTACTGATAACATAACATCATTTTTATCTTTTTCATCTGGTAAGCCAAACACCATAGATTCTTCTACTAAGTCTATTCTATTTACTAGTGTTTCTAATTCTTCTGGGAATATTTTTTTACCATTTTTTAATACTATCATATTCTTGTTTCTACCAGTTATAAATAAAAATCCATCTTTGTCAAAATATCCTAAGTCTCCTGTATAAAACCATCCATCTTTTAATACTTCTTTTGTTTCTTCTGGCATTTCATAATAACCTAGCATCACGTTTGGGCCTTTTACTCTTATCTCCCCTATTCCATTTTCATCTGGATTTGCAATTTCAATTGTGTCGTTTATCATTGGAACACCAACTGAACCATTTCTTAATGCTACTTTGGTTTCAGCACATATAACAGG
Source organism: Clostridia bacterium (assembly GCA_051891455.1). Taxonomy (GTDB): domain Bacteria; phylum Bacillota; class Clostridia; order TANB77; family CAG-508; genus UMGS1933. Next base: position 2,240 of record JBJFFF010000201.1, read on the forward strand.
TGCTGTTTCAGTTAAACCATACCCTTGAATTATATCTACTCCTAAATCGGTAAAGCCTTTTGAAATTTGTGGGTCTGCAGGAGCACCCCCAGAAATAACTAACCTTAACTCTCCTCCAAGTGCATCTAATACTTGTTTAAATAATTTCCTTCTTACATCAATATGGAGTTTCATTAAAAAGTTACTTATTTTCATAGCAGTTTTTATTAATTTAGTTTTTCCCTGCTTATCTACTTCTTTCATTATTGTTTTATAAATCGCTTCTACTAAAACAGGAACACCAACAAATAACGATACTTTATACTCGTTTAGATTTTGCTGTATGTATCTTAATCCATCTGGGAATACTGTTTTTACACCTTGAGCAAGCATCATTATCATACATGTTGAACCAAATATATGATGGAATGGTAAAAATGCTATATTTGTATCTGTACTTCTAATATCTTCAACACGTTGCATTGCATATATATTAGATGCAATATTTCTTTGAGAAAGCATTACTGCTTTTGAGTTTGAAGTGGTTCCAGATGTAAATAATAATATACTCATTGCATTTTCATCTATTTTTACATCTAAATATTCCTTTTTCCCATGCTTTAGTAAGTCTTCTCCTTTACTTACAAGCTCTTGAATTGATGTTCTTCCATCAATTTGACTCATACATATAAATTCTTTTAAATTTGTTTTCCCATTCTTTTCAATTTCTGATACTTGGTCTGCTAATTTTTCATCAAAAACTATACATTCTGCCTTACTTCTAATTAATGAATTTTCTAATTCATCATATTGTAGGTCTTTATCTAATGGAACTGATATTATTCCACCTAACATATTTGCTAAGTGTGTTAATGCCCATTCATATCTGTTTTTTCCTATTATAGCAATTCTCTTTTTTTGAAATCCCATATCAAAAAAAGCTGTTCCAAGTTTATTTATATCTTCTAATAGTTTTTTATATGTTATATTTTCATAAACATTTTTTTTATCTTTTTTGTGTTTTATTACATATGCTACTTGTTCGCCATATGATTTAACAGAATTATAAACAATTTCTTTAATATTTTTAAATTCTGTTGCTTTAAAAATTTTTACATCTTTCATAAATAACCTCTTTCATTATTTTAATTTATATAGTTATATCACAAAAAAATTAAAATGTCTTTAGCCCAGGTGGTCAGTTTTTTTGCATTGCAAATTGTTATTTGCTTATTCCCCTGACTACGGTATTAATAAAACCCTCATATACGCTTTGAACATCAACTTCTCTATTCTTTTTTAGTCTATATATCAAACTTGAAGCTGTAACTCCAACAACTCCTGATGCAATGGCTTCTACATTTCCATCATAAAATTCGTTGTTTTCAATACCTTCTTTTATAATTTTTTCAATTATTTTTATATATTCAAAAACTGCTTTTTTGCATTTTTTGTTTTTCTCTTCTTCACCCCATATTTGAGATAAAACAACATTTAAAAAATCTTCATATTTTACACTAATCTTTATTTGTATTAATATAACTGCTTTTATTTTTTCCAATGCAGTTGAGCAGTCTCTAGTTTTAATTTCAATATTATTTTTTAGTAATTTTAATCCTTCTTCTAAAAGCATATCAAAAATATCTTCTTTTTTAGAAAAATGATAATATAATGAACCTTTTGCAACTCCTGCGATTGCTGTAATTTCTTCTACACTTGAATTATCATAACCTTTTTCTGAAAATATTTTTATAGCGGTATTAAAAATTCTTCTTTTTGTTTTATTCATTACAATCCTCCTATTTCAAATTTTTAATTTTATATCCTCTACTTTATATTGGTCAGGTTTTAAACCTACTCTTGGCTTCATATAGCAGAAAATTAAGTACGTAACCACAGTAAAAGATATACCAATAATTATCATTGTATATGTAATATTAAAATGACTTAATATTAATGTTCCTATAAATCCAATTATCATCCTAAACAAATTATTTATTATTGTGTTTGCTGCATAAATTTTAGGGAGAATTTTGGAATTTGAAAAATTATTTAAATATCTACTTTTTATAATTTGATAAATACCATCTGTACTAGAAACAGTTATTCCTGCTAAAACTACAGCAAATACTAATAGTACCAAATTGATGTTTAACATTGATATAAAACCACACGCTAAAAAGCTTATAGTTATCATTAAACTCATTGTTGTAAGTGTTTTATTCTTAAATTTTGTATTTAACTTTCCAGAGAATTTAGACATTTTCCCTCTTGTTACTTGGAATATTGCTAAAATAAATCCAATAAACATAGAAGATACTCCATGCTCTTTTAAAAGTATTACTTGATATGTATCGTATAAACATAATAAGCCCCAAATTAGTCCTAGGCTAGTTAATAATGCTTTTAAACGACTAGATTTAAAAATAAATTTAAAACTATTTTTTAAATTTTCAACATATTCCAATGGGGTTTCTTCCTGGCTATTTT
>JBJFFF010000202.1:0-4703 GCA_051891455.1 Clostridia bacterium
GTTTTTGAAATATGATATAAATAGAAAAAATAAAAGAGATTTTGAGTTGTTCGGAATTTACGAATAACTTGAGAATGAGAGGTATAAAATGGGACAAGATAATGAATTAAAAATATTTGAGGATAAAAAAATTAGAGCAAAATGGGATGATGAACAAGAAAAATGGTATTTTTCTGTTGTAGATGTGATAGCAGTATTAACAGATAATGATTATCAAAAATCAAGAAACTATTGGAAATGGCTTAAAAATAAGTTGATTCAAGAAGGTAGTGAGTTGGTTAGTGATACTAACCAACTGAAAATGAAATCTGTTGATGGGAAATATTATAATACTGATGTAATGAATACAGAGCAAGTTTTACGTTTAATACAATCAATACCATCTAAAAAAGCAGAGCCTTTTAAATTGTGGTTAGCACAAGTAGGAAAAGAACGAATAGATGAAGCATATGATCCAGAAATAGCCATAAATCGTGCATTAGATATATACAGAAAAAAAGGATACTCAGAAGAATGGATAAATCAAAGATTAAAAACAATAGATATAAGAAAAGAATTTACAGATGAATTAAAAGAAAAAGGAATAAGCCAGGCAAAAGATTTTGCAATATTAACAAATATTCTAACACAAGCTTGGAGTGGTTATTCTGTTAAAGAATACAAAAATTTGAAAGGCTTAAAAAAGGAAAATTTAAGAGATAATATGACAAATATGGAATTAGTTTTAAATATGCTTGCTGAAACATCTTCTACAGAAATTTCAAAGAGTAAAAAACAAAAAGGTTTCAAAGAGGCAGAGGATTCTGTTATAAAAGGAGGAAATATAGCAAGAATAGCAAAAGAACAGTTAGAAAGAGAAACAGGGAAAAAAGTTGTATCTGATAAAAATACTAGAGAAATAAGAAAGTTAAATTCTGGTGAAGAATAGAATAAAATGAAACGGTGACAAATTGTCACCAATTAAAAATTAAATTTATGGTAAAAATAAAAATATATTGTTAAAATAGGGAATATATGGTAATATTATGGCAGAATTGGAGATGATATTATGCATGAATGTTTATTATGTGAAAGAGATATGAAAAAATCTAAAGACATATTTGGAAGTGGATGCACAAATAATATATTTAAATTCTTAAATATTGAAAAGCCTACAAGATGTAAAAACAAAGAACAACTTTTATACAAAAACATCATGAAAATCACAAATGTGTCAAAAATTAATAATAATCAAAAAATTTGGCTTACTGATAGATATTTGACATATCAATATTTAAATCAGCTACATTATGGTGATTTTGAAAACTTAAAAAAACAACTTAGACAAGATATAGAAAATATTGATAAAGTAGAAGAATTCGATAAATTAATAACAGCAAGAAAAATAAAATTGAAAGAAGCCTATGATTTATATAAAAGGGAAAGAAAATTTGAAACAAGTCTTAATAAAGTAAAAGATACCGAAAATTATAAAGAAGATGAAAAAATAAAGTTACTTATATCTGGATTCAGCTATATATTTAATATGTACAAAAACAAAAATCAATATAATAAAAATAGTTTAAAAGCAATGCAATATGCTTTTTGGCAAACAGTAATAGAAGTGGGAGGAAGATACTTTAATTACGAATTGGCAGCAATATTGTTACAGCATTCTTTAAAAGAAAATCCACAAGACTTTGTAATAAAAAATGAGCAACTTTTAGAAATGATAAGAAGAGATTCTAATTTAAAAAATAAGATAAATGAAATTATAAATAAACATAAAACAGAAAAAGAAATATATATACCAATAGGACAAGAATATGTGACTTTTGAAAATAGTGATTTATATTTTGCTATTCACAATGCTAATATTGAAATGAAAGCAAAACAAGATTCTAATTCAAGTTGGAGTATAGACATTACATTGAGTGATACTTTTGATTTTACTAAATGGAAAACTCCTTTAGAATATTATTTTGATGCAAATAATATCCCCAAAAGTATATTATCTAGCACATTATATAATTTAGCATTTATTTCTCAAAAATTAGGAGTTATTAAAGAATATAAGGTTATTGCAAAACTTTCAATAAAACTACAAGAAAATGGAGAGATTGAAAATTTGTAAGAGGTGATTTTAATAATGAAAAAATTTTTTAAAAGAGCTTGTTTAATCATATTGATTTTGATAATTGCATATATAATATATTTACATACATTTTATGATTATAATTTTTATTCTTCACTCATTGAGACACCAATTCCAGTATTTGCAAAAATGAAAGAAAAAGATACACATGGAGGTTTTCATGGAGATGGAGAAACACTTGCAAAATTTTATTTTTCAGACAAACAAGCCCAGAATTTTACAAGTAATATAAGTAATAATTTACATTGGAATGAGTTACCAATACCTGAAACACTACAACATTGTGCTTATGATAGTATAGATGAAGATATAAAAATCCCATTTATAAATAATGGTTACTGGTTATTTTTAGATAGGCATAGTAAAACAACAGATAAGTATAATTATTATGAAATGTTTGGTAGAGCTTCTTCAAATTATTCCATTGCAATATTTGATATAGATTCTAATATACTCTATATTTATTCATTGGACACATAAATAAAAAACAAGCCCACCTACGGCACATTCGTACTTTCAGTAGTTCAATATTACCGAACAAAAAGCATTCAAAATGTCAATACATTTTTGAAAAAACTTAAAATTACCAATGTATAAAAAGTTCTAAAATTTTAAGGATAATCTTGAAAATTTAGAACTTTTTTATAATAGTAACAATAAAATATTATATAAAATAAAATGTTATTGATACACAAAAACGGAGGCATGCCATGAAAATGTCTAACGAAGAAAAAAGAGTAGTAATATATTGCAGAGAGAGTAGAGATGACTATGGCGAAAACTATGAAAGAATAGAAACACAAAGAGATTTACTTGTAAAATATTGCAAAAGTCATGGGTATACCAACATAATAGATATTATAATGGACGATGACAAAAGTGGAACAGACTTCAGCAGGTTTAATGATATAAGAGAAAGAGCGAAAAATAAAGAAATAGATGTAATAGTTTTTAAAAACTCTGCAAGACTTGGAAGAAATCAAAAGGAAGCATTAGACTTTGTAGAATACCTTGAGATGCAAGGTGTAGAAATAATATTTGAAGATGAGCAATATAATGAGGAAATGTTTGGACTATATGCGTGGTTTAATGAGAGAAGGGCAAGAGATGATAGTAAAAATATAAGAAGAAATTTAAGGCATAAAATTGAAGAGGGCGATTTATTAGTAAAAGCAATATATGGATACAACAAAGATGGAAAACAATTAGTTGTAAATGAAGAAACAGCTCTAGTAGTTCAAAAAATATTTGAATTGTATTCCAAAGATTGGGGATATCAAAAAATTGCAACTTATCTAAACAAAAAAGGAATACCAACTCCATCACAATCAAGAGGATTTGCAAACGCAAAGCAAACTGCTAATTGGAAAGCACAACATATAGTAAGAATTTTAGATGATAAAAGATATATAGGAGACTATGTAGGGGGACATACAGAAAAATTAAGCTTTAAGTCTAAGAAAACTAGAGTAAAGCCAGAGAAGGAATGGACTATAATTGAAAATCATCATGAACCAATTATCGATAAAGAATTATTTGAAAAAGTACAAAAAATTAGAAAGAAAAGAAAAAAGGAAAGTGATAAATATAATAACGGATTTAAGTTTGTAGATGTAGAAAATAATTTGTATTCAGGACTTTTATATTGCGGAAGATGTGGAACTCCAATGTATAAAAGGAAAGGAACAAGTGGTACAAGAAAAAGACCAGATAGCTACCTTTGTAAAAAATATAGTAATGAAGGTGCTATTAAAGAAGACATTAGAAAAGACTATGGTTGCAAGCCACACAGAATAAGAATAGAGTATTTAGACCAAATAGTAAATGCATATATAGATAATTTAATAAGTAATCCAGATTTTAAAAGTTTCGTAATGGACAATGTAAAAGCGATTAGCACGAATAAAATAACACTAGACAAGGACTTAAATAAACATAAGCAAATTCTAGAAAAATTGGAGAAACAATTTAAACAAGTATATGAAGATAAGTTAAATGATTTAATACCAGAGTTTATATATAAAGATAAAAAACAAGAACTAGAAAAGAAAATAAAAAACGAAAAGGGAAAATTAGAAGAAACACAAGCAAAGTTTAATACATTAAATAAACTAGAAGATAAAGAAGAATTAATCTTCAAGGCAATAGATGATATCAAGAAAAATGGATTAAGAAAAGAAGAGCTTTCAAGACTATTTGATAAAATAGTTGTATTTGATAAAAATGAAATAACAAAAGAAGAAAAAGACTTGTACAACCTAAACGATATAATGTATAATGAATTACACGAAAACGGAGGTCTAGCTATTTCATTAAAATTTATGTACCCACAAACTATCACAAACAGGTGGGTGTGAGATTGGAGCCAGACCAATTGATTTACATTTAAATGGATTTAAAAAATTAGGGATAAATATTGCAGAAGAGGGTGGATTTATTAGGTGCAGTTGTGATAAAATAGTAGGAGCAGAAATCCACCTAGATTTTCCGAGCGTAGGAGCAACCGAGAACTTAATGCTCGCATCCGTTTATGCAGAAGGAGAGACAGTTATTACCAATGCTGCTATGG
>JBJFFF010000203.1:0-4671 GCA_051891455.1 Clostridia bacterium
ATTTAAAATAGTAGAATTACTATATGGAACTTTAATAATTAGTAGCTTTTTCATTATAGGTGGAATTGAAAAAGAAACTAAAAAACTATCTAAAGGAACAATTATTTTTGGATTAATTGTTAATGCAATGTATATGATATATCTATACATACTAGGAAATAATATTTATAGATATATTATATATTTAGTAGCAATAATGACAATATTTATATTACAATGCCAAATAAAATTAGACAAAAATAAAAAAATTTGTGATATAATAATTATGCTAATATTTAGTGTAATTGCTACAAATGAAATAATATTTATGGCAAGTGTTATATTTACACTAATTATTCACTTAATATCATACTTAATTACTAAACAAAAAAATATAAATTATATATTTTACTTTAGCTTTTTAAATATATTATTTTTGATAATTTATAATTTTGTAAAAATAATTTAATAAAGAATCTTGAAGTGTGAAGTGGGATGTGGGATGTGTGCTTTTACAGGCCCTGGTTTGAAGGCTAATCCTGAATTTCACACCTCACACCTCGCACTTCGCACCTCTCTAAATAAGAGGAGAAATTATGAATTTAAGACAAAACAAAGGAATAGGAGCAGCAGATGCAATAATTGCAGTGGTAATACTACTGATTTTTACTGGAATTATAATCTCAATATCTTACAATATATATATTCAGTCGAATTTTATAAAAAGAAATGAACAAGCAACAAACTATATTGTTGAACTTTTTGAATATGCGCAAGGAGTTATATATGGAGATTTAAATTCTCAGATAATGATTGATTATGTAAATAATAAATATGAAAACGTAAAAGCTATAGAAGGAGATTATGCAGAAGGAACAGAAAAACAAGCAGCATATACAATATTTATTAATGTAACTGATAAATATACAGATTACATTAAACAAATAGATATAACAGTTATGTATAAATTAGGTAATAAAAATAAAACAGTAAATATGAAAACACTAGTTAACAAATAATACACAAGAAGAGAGGAGTTTTATATATGGAAACAAATAAAAGAGGACCAATAGGAATAGAACTTGTAAGAAGAGGACTAATAAATCAGTCTGATATTAATAGAGCTCTAGAGTATCAAAGAAAACACCCTGAGAAAAAAATAGTAGAAATCATTAGAACTTTAAATTTATGTAACGAATATGTACTATTAGAAACATTAGGAGAAATATTAAATGAAAAAACAATTATGCTAACACAAAATGATGTACAAATAAATATTAACCAATATGTTTCTCTAGATGTTGCCAATAAATATAAAGTAGTTCCATTCCAAATAAGTGGAAATAAAATAAAGGTATGTTTTTCAGATACACTAAATAAAGAGGCTGTAGATACAGTAAAACTAATTCTTTTAAACAAAGGATTAACGATGGAGAAATACATTAGTTTTGAAAAAAACATAATGGATGTTTTAAAAAATTTTGAAGGAAATGCAATTGAGAATATAGAATCTAGTGGAGATGCTACAACTTTAGTTGATAGTATAATTAGAACTGCTATGAAAAAAAGAGCAAGTGATATTCATATTGAACCATTAGAAGACACTGTAAGAGTAAGGTACAGAATAGATGGAGAATTAATAAAAGCAACTGAAATAAAAAAAGAAAAACAACAACAATTAATAGGTAGATTAAAATCAATATCTAACATGTTCCAAGAAAAGCAAGAATCACAAGATGGAAGAATAGTATTATATCCAGATTATAATATACGTGTATCATCACAAAAAAATATATATGGCGAAAAATTCGTATTAAGATTATTAAAGAAAAATATGACAATAAGAGGATTACAAGAACTGGGATTTCCCGAAACTGATGACGAGGCAAAAAAAATATTTAATAAAAGAAATAGTATAACAATTGTTGCTGCACCTACAGGAGAAGGAAAAACTACTACATTATATAGTATAATAGACTCTTTAAATAGACCAGGAATAAATATAACAACAATAGAAGATCCAGTTGAAATACGTATAAAAGGATTAAACCAAATAGAAATAGATGAAAAATTGCGTTTTGCAGATTCATTAAGAACTGTTTTAAGACAAGACCCAGACATTATTTTAGTTGGAGAAATAAGAGATCAAGAAACAGCAGAAATAGCAATGCAAGCAGGACAAACTGGACATTATGTATTATCTACAATTCATACAATTGATAGTATTGAAGCTATAACAAGATTAAGAAAAATGGGTGTATCAAATTATGATATTGCAAGTACAATGGCCAATATTATATCTCAAAGACTTATAAGAAAAGTATGCCCATATTGTGCTAAGAAAAGAGAATTTACTGATAGAGAAAAAGAAATAATTAATAAAATAAATGAAAAGTATAATGTAAAAACAGACTTAACAGATAAATTCACATATGATATTGTAGGATGCGACAAATGTAATGGAAGTGGATATTATGATAGAATAGCAATCTTTGAAATCCTAGAACTAAATGATGAATTAAAAGAGGAAATAATAAAAAATGAATCAACATTAGAAATTAAGAAAAAAGCACTAGAATATGGTTATAAACCATTCATTGTCGACGCAATGGACAAAGTAATATATGGACAAACAACTTTAGATGAAGTAAATAGAAAATTAATTATTTTCTAAATAGGAAAAATTGATTTTTCCTATTTAAGAACAAAGGAGAAGTTATGGTAGATATTAATAGAGTTTTAAAATATGCAAAAGATTTCGACGCATCAGATGTTCACTTAGTACCAGGAAGACGTCCAACAGTAAGAATTGCAAGAGAATTAAAAGAAATTGAAGAAGAAGAAGTACTAACTGAAAGTGATATGTATGAAATATATGATTATTTTATTAGAGGAAATGTAGATAGAGATGAAATTTATAACCAAACCAGACAATTAGATATTTCACATGTCTTTGATGATATAAGATTAAGGGTAAATATATCTTCTTTTGATGAAATACCAATATTTACGTTAAGATTAATAAAAAATGAGTTACCCAAATTTGAGGAATTAGGAGTACCAGATGTAGTAAGACGTACTATGTACCAACCACAAGGCTTAATATTAGTTACTGGTAAAACTAACTCTGGTAAAACAACCACATTAAATGCTTTAATAGATGATGTAAATCAAAATGTAAATAAAAAAATTCTAACATTAGAAAAACCAGTTGAATTTAAGCATACATCAAAAAAGTCATTAATTGTACAAAAAGAAGTAGGAAAAGGAAAAGACACATTAAGCTTTAGAGACGGTGTAAAAAACTCTCTAAGAGAAGACTGTGATATATTAGTAATAGGAGAGATAAGAGATAAAGAAACAATGGAAGCAGCAATAGATATGGCAGAATCAGGACACTTAGTAATAGGAACATTGCATACAAAATCTTGCGCAGAAACTATAGATAGAATAATAAACTTTTATGAAGTAAGAGACCAAGCAAGCGTAAAATATTTAATGTCTGCATTATTAAAATTAGTAGTGTCTCAAAGACTTATTAGAGGAATAGATAATAAACTAGTTTTAATTCCAGAAGTCATGGTTGTGGACAATGTTGTTGCAGGATGCATAAGAAAAGAAAAATTTAGTGTTTCTGAATTAGAAGATGCAATTCAAAGTAATATAGACAAAGGAAATATAAGTTTAATAAATTCAATAGCTGAAGCTTATGTCGCAAATAAAATTAACCTAGAACAAGCTAAAGCACAGATAGAAGAAAAAAATATTGAGGTTCTAAATAGAACAATTATGCAAATGAAAATGAGAAATATGTAAGACAAAATAGGAGGAAAAAATGCCTTTATTTAAATATAAAGCGGTAACAAAATCTGGACAAGTAGTAGAAAACAAAGTTGATGCTATGAACCAATTTATGTTAATAAAAAAACTAAAAAAGAATGAATTGTTGCCAATTGAAGTAACACAGGTAAGCTCTTTAGTAACTAGAAAAAATAAAAAACAGAAGAAAAACATAGAATCTAATAATAGTGTACTTAAGTCAATTAGAAATGAAGAAATTAGGAAAAGTTTAGTATCAAAGCCTAGTTTTATAACTAAGCTAAAAAGAGTGCTAAATAAAAATGCTAAAATTACAAAAAAAGATATAGCAATTTTTACTGAAAATTTTTATTTGCTAAAAAAAGCAAATTTCAATAATATACATGCTCTATCTACTATTATTAATACTACTGAAAACGAAAGTTTTAAATTAATATTAGAAGACATACTTCTAGGAGTAGAAGCTGGAGACAATATGTATGTTACTATGGAATATTATGAGGGAGTATTCCCACCAATATATATAAATATGATAAAAGTTGGAGAAATGTCTGGTTCTTTAACAAATGCCTTAAAACAAGCAAGAGAGTATTTAGATGAAACAATGGCATTAAATAGGAAGATAAAAGAAATATTAGTTCCAAACATTATACAATTTGTTGTATTATTAATATTACTTGTAGCAGCAACACTTATAATGATTCCAATTTTGCAAGATACATTAAATAGTGTTGGAAGCTCGGACCAACTTCCAGCAATAACACTTTGGTTTGCAGACTTTTTAAATAATTTTATAAAGATTTGGTATATACCAGTTGGAATAATAGCAATAATTGCCATAGCTGTTTATTTATATGTAAGAACACCAAAGGG
>JBJFFF010000204.1:0-4661 GCA_051891455.1 Clostridia bacterium
TACCAGCCTTTTGTTTTCTAATATAGTGCTTGATTAAATCCCTTCTCGTTTCTACTTTCGCTTGAAAGCTCTATTTCTCCCTGAAGCCATACCTTGTCTCCATAATGATAAATTTGTCTATCTTTTTTATTTTTTACATATAACTTAAAAGCAACATTACTTAATTTACCTATTTCTTTTACTTTAATCGTATACTCATAAGTATATTCTTTCTCTATTACTTCGCTTTGAATAATGCCAATTAGCTCTTTCGTTTGTCCTTCTTGTACAGTTTGATATCTCCTTTCGCAAAAGGTTATATAAGTAACAGAAAAACATATGCTAAATATTAAGAGAATACATGTTGAAAACGGCATAAATACTCTTACATATCTTTTATAATTCTTTTTACAAAAAAGAATTACCAAGATAATTACTAAAAAAATAGGAACTGCATTTTGTAAATGCAATCCCCCTATAATTCCTATTATCATTCCTATGGCGACAACTACGATTGGTCTTTTCATTTTATCATTCCTTTCGCGCGCCCCCATATTTATATTAAAATAATCTTCTTCCCGAAACATAACGTTCATAATAGTATCCACTATTTAGTGTATCTGTTACAACACCTCTTGTGGAATTTGCTGCATGGATAAAGTTACCTCCTCCAATATATATGCCACAATGTCCTATGCTATTATTATTCCAGTCTCTAAAAATAACTAAGTCTCCCGGCTGTAAATCAGATTTTGCTACATAACTTCCATTGTTTGATTGTGTTACAGCAGAATGCGCTAAGCTAATTCCAAATTGTTTATATACATATTGTGTAAAACCTGAACAATCAAAACTTCTTGGTCCTACTCCTCCATATACATAACTGCATCCTAAATATTGCTTTGCATAAGCCACAACTGCTTCCCCACTCGTACTATTGGTTTCCACACTTGGAGTTGCTACTGTATCTTGCGTTGCAACACTTACATTTGGCTGAGTAACATTTTCATTATTATCTGCCACTTTCTCTTGGACTACTGGCTCATCTGGTAATTCCCTTACTGCTTGCATACCTCTACTAGTTGGTGTAATATTATCTGAAATAAGTCGTTTTGCAACATAAGCTTCTTCTCCTTCGAAATTGATTTTATACCAATCTCCTTCTTCTGCTACAATTTCAACTGGCTTATTCTTTCCCCACTCTGTTATAATCTCAGCAGAAGTACTTGGTCCTCTTCGAATAATAGCACCTGAAACATTTACATAGCCAATTTTTGTTTCTGGCTGCTCTGGTTGCTTCTCTTCACTTACTTCTGTTAAAAAACTACTCACAACCCATGCTGTTTTATTTTCGAAACGAATGCAAGACCATGCATTCATAGTTTGAATAACCGTTACTTTTGCTCCTGCCTTTAGCTCTCCGATAATGCTAGCAGATAAACTTGGAATAATTCTCATAGCAGTATCTGCCACAATTTGTTTTTCGCCCTCTTTATTTGTTTCTTGTGACGTTTGTTCTTGTGAAGGTTCCTGTTCTGCTGGCGAATCTTCCTGTTGTGCAGTTTGTACATCAGAAGGTTTTTGTTCCTGCTCTTCTTGCGTTTCCGTAGGATTAGTTACTTCTCCGTCTACATTCATTAAGTCTTCGCGAATGTATCCAATAGATTCTCCATATTTTACTTTATACCATTGTCCTTCTTTTTCTATAATTTCCACTGTTTCAGCATTGTATACTATTGTTATTACATCTGAACTAGTATTTGCTTCTCTACGAATTCTTGCACCTTCTGTAGTGATAGTTCCCGTAGTAGCATAGGAATTTATGAAATATAACATCCATATCATTAGTGCAATAAAAAATACTTTCTTTACAACGTGCATTTTCTTTTCTCCTATTCTTTCATCGCCCCAATTATATACTGTATCGTTTTTTTTGTCAAACTTTTTTGTTTTATTAAATCGATTTTTCCAAGAACATCGATTTCCCTAGCCTTTCTAGCAAACCAGTAGCTACCGTTTTACTTTTTTCTTGTAATGTTTCATTTAAAATATCATTTAGTTGTTTAATTGTCTCCTCCTTTTTTTGTAATTCTCGTAAAATTACATCAATTGCTTCATTGATTTCTCCTGCACTAATGTACACATAACTTTTAATACTTGGTTCGGTTATAATTGCCTCACTTAAGACTTCTGTCGCTTCCTCTATATCCAAAATACCATTTCCTCCTTTGTCTGATTTCAACTTATCACTTCTATTTTACTAAAAACAAAAGTGGCGCAGGATTAAAATTTTATCACTCTTTTGTCGAAATTTCAACCAGATTATAAAATATTTTTTACCCTTTCTGTTTTTTCATTGTTATTTTTGTTTTTATTTTATTAGAATCATATTTTTCTTTTATTTGTCCAAATTTTATTTCTTTAAATATAAGTCTATAATTCAAACTTTCTAGTACAGCCCAGCCTAGTGCAATTATTGTTATCATTTGCATGCGAAATGTAAAAAACGAGTGTCTATACGAATGGTTGGCAAGTACTACGTATCTTGCATAGGGCATTAATGCTATTATTAGTAGTAATGCTGGGAACCACATTTTTTTAATGTTTTTCCAGTCTGTAAATATTGCTATAAATAGCATAAATCCAATTGGTATTAGCCATAAATCAGATTGTTTTTTTATAATGTTTATTGGGTATAATGTGTGCCAATTTTTTGTTATAGCACCTATATACATTTTTTCCATTGATTCTAGCCCTTGAAGTCCGTTTATTCTATTCATTGCTTTTTCTTTTACATAGTCCATTGCATTAATCCCAAGAATAATTGACGATAAAACCCATTTTGCAAACCACATTCCAATATAGCCAATTAACCAAAGTATACTTGCCTGTATTACAAATTTGATTCCTTCTTTAAAGCTTGTAAGTCTTCCTTCTTTTTTTCTAATTATTAGTACAAATAGCAGTGGAACAAATAAAGTAATTATTTCTGTGCTTAAGAAATCTAAAAAGCATGTTACCATTCCAACTATAAAAAATAAAATGTTAAGTGGTTTGTCGCCTTTTTTCTCTATGCATATTGATATTATTGCGGTAATTAGCATAATATAAAATGTCCATATGTATTCTAGGCATAGTGGAACTATTGGAAACGCTATCATTATCATTGATACTAGGTAAACTAGTGCTAGTTTTTTACTTTTTCTAAATAATATTATAAGTAGTACTATTGCTAGTCCCATAAGTAGTATTCCATTTAGCCTATATATTTGTTCTATATTTAAAAAAGTAAGTAGTGGTCTTATTATAGCCATACTTCCATGCCAATATCTTAAATATTGCTGTGTTGGCTCTTTTTGCTGTTCAACTACTTCTATAAAATCATTATTTATATCTGCATAAATCGTTTCGTAATATTTTGCCCACATTGTTGATTCTATTGATTTGTTTGTATCCATACAATAAATAATATTTAGCAGTATAGAGTCTGCATAGTAGTGTAAATATGTATATTCTCTTCTTTTTACTAGTTGTTCTACTCCTCCGTTTTGCTTAAATAGTTCTACTGATTCTTTTAGGTTTTCTTCTATACAGCTTTTTGGTATACATGATGTTAACGCCAAGCAAGAAAATAGAATTGCTAGCACAACACTAAATATCATAATATACTTTATAATAAGCTTTATATATTTCATTTTGTATCTCCTTGCCTCATTAGTAGTTTTATATGCTTTATACCATCTCTTATTGTACGTAAGTGAGACTTTCTATCTCTTCCATCTTTATAAAAATTAATTGCAACTTCTGCAATTTTCAAGTTGTTTTGGGCTGCTTTTATTAGCATTTCACTTGAATATTCCATTCCATTAGATGTGCATTTTAAATTTATGATACTCTCATTTTTGTACCCTCGAAGTCCACAGTTAAAGTCTCCTACCTTTAGTCCATATTTTTTCCTTCCTATATAAGATATTGCAGGCGTGCCTATGTATTTATGAGAAAACTTCATTGCACCTTTTTCCATTTTTCCTAAATAGCGATTTCCAATTACTAAATCATAGCCCTCGCGCAATTTTTCCAAAAATGGCATTAATTCTAAAAAATTATAACTATCGTCAGAGTCCCCCATAATTACATACTTTCCTTTTGCATCTAGCGTACCATTTCTTAAAACACTACCATAGCCTTTCCCGCAATACCTTTGTTACCCTTGCTCCAAGGCTTTTAGCTATTTGTATTGAATTATCTGTACTTCCATTATCAGCAATTAAAATTTCTCCATCTATGTTGTTATTTTTCAAAAAATCTTGTGCTTTTTTTATGCATGTAGCAATAGTTTTTTCTTCATTTAAACATGGCATTAATATTGTAAGTTCCATTTTTACTTTATTCCTTTTTGTTTTTATTTTATATAATTAGTTTGAAAAAAGCAAGCTCAATGCTTGCTTTTGTGTTTATGTTCCTTTGGTTATGTTTGAGTTAGTCGATTTGGTTGCTATTATTTCATCTAATTTCGGGCTTGAACCTGTTACAATTAAATTTGTTCCTTCTGCTGTAACTGCATTCCAAAAGCAACGATCATATTGGCTTGTACTAGTAACATTTGCATTTATCTCAATTTTTCCGGTTAATTTGCTACAACCCCAAAAGGCATATTCCATGCTAGTAACGCTACTAGGTAT
>JBJFFF010000205.1:0-4641 GCA_051891455.1 Clostridia bacterium
AGAGAACACAATTAATAAGATATTAAATTTAGGAATTAAAGTAAAAACAAATTGTGAATTTGGAAAAGATATCAATATAGAAGAGTTAAAAAAACAAGGATATGAAGCAATATTCTTGGGAATTGGTGCAGGAAGCCCTACAACTTATTCACTATGTAATGAAAAATTAGAAGGTATTTATGAATCTGACTATTTCTTAAAAGAATATAATCAAGGAAGAAATATAGATAATTTAGGTATAACAGTTGTAATAGGTGGCGGAAACGTTGCAATGGACTGCGCAAGAAGTGCTATAAGAATGGGAGCAAGTAAAGTATCAATTCTATATAGAAGAGGTATAGACAATATGCCAGCAAGAAAAAAAGAAATACAAGATGCTATACAAGACAAAGTAGAAATAATCCCATGTACAAAGGTTATTAGTGCAAAAGGAGAAAACGGGCATATAGCAGAAATAGAATGTATAAAAACAGAAGTAATAGATGGAAAAGCAGTAGACTTAAGTAACACAAATTACAATATGGAAGTAGATACATTTATTTTCGCAATAGGACTATCACCAGAAAAACAATTGCTAGAAAAAGAAGGGATAGAACTAGAAAAAGGATTAGTAGTAATTGATGAAAACGGAAAGACAAACTTAGATAAAGTATATGCAGGAGGAGATTTAACAGAAAATAAATCAACAGTATGTAGAGCAATAGCAGCAGGCAAAAGGGCAGCAAAAGGGATATTAGAAAGTTTATAGATTTATAAAATGTAGGGGCGGGCCCTGTGTCCGCCCATGCTTTGAAGGCTGTGAGAGAACACAGCAGAAAAACCTCGAAAAATGTCATACGAAAAAAATAGACAATGCATCAAAAATATGGTATAAAAGAACTAGTAAGAATTTCTTACTGGTTTTATTTTTTTTCAAAAAAATCTAAAAGCTTAAATTCTTAAGCAAAAAATCCAAAACAAAGAAAAAATCAAAAAAGAAGGAGGAAATGTTGAAAAGAAAAATATCAAATGTTATAATTAAGGAGGTGAACCTTTTTGCCAATAATATCACAATTTTATGGAATAATAGTTTCCATATACTTTAATGAAAATAATAAACATAACTTACAACATATTCATGTAAGATATAATGAATATAAAGCTACATATGATTTTGAAGGGAAAATATTAAGTGGAGAATTACCATTTAAACAAAATAAATTAATTGAAGCTTGGATAATAATTCATAAAGAAGATTTAATAACTTTATGGAATTTAATGCAAGAAGAAGGCAGATATTTTAAAATAAAACCATTATAAAAGGGGGATAAAAATGGGAGAAATACCAGATATAATAGAAGTTAGGGTATTAGAAAAATACTTTGTATACCTTAAATTTGAAACAGGAGAAGAAAAAGTTTTTGATATGACAGAACATATAGAAAAAATACCTTTTTTTAAAAGATTAAAAAATAGAGCATATTTTGAAAAAGTAAAACCTAGAGGAGACACTATAGAATGGGAAAATGGTGAGGACGTTGCTCCAGAAAATTTGTATTTTGAAAGTGTACAAATTAGTGAGTTTAATAAGCTGATATAATTAATAAAAGATTGAAAATTCGAAGTAATGATAAAAATTCAGTTGTTGCAAATTTTGCAACAACTGCTTCAGATGTAAAAGGAATCACCACCTCTTTTTCATTTGAGAAAATTTAAATGTTATATTACACTCCCCTCATGTAACAAAATGAAAAATATAGTCATATTATGTAACACGAGGTGAATAATTTGACTTGGTTTGAAAATTTAAACCCAGTAATTCAAACATTAATTGCAACAATATTTACATGGGGAATAACAGCATTAGGTGCACTTTTGGTTTGCTTTTTCAAAGAAATGAATAGAAAAGTATTAGACACTGTTTTGGGATTTAGTGCAGGAGTAATGATTGCTGCTTCGTTTTGGTCATTAATTGTCCCAGCCCTAGAATTATCTCATGAACTTGGATACATAGAATGGCTATTACCAGCAATTGGATTTATTGTTGGAGGGCTATTTGTTCTATTATCTGATAAATTCTTAGATAAAACATTAAAAAATAAGAAAAATCTTAGAAGTGCAGATTCATTAAAAAGAAGTATACTTTTAATATCAGCAATAACAATTCACAATATACCAGAAGGTATGGCTATAGGAGTAGCATTTGGAGGAATAGCAAGCGGAGTACCAGGTATGACAGTAATTGGAGCAGTTATGCTAGCAATAGGAATTGGAATTCAAAACTTCCCAGAAGGAGCAGCAGTTGCTCTTCCATTAAGAAGTGAAGGATATTCGAGATTTAAAAGTTTTATGATAGGCCAATCTTCAGCTTTAGTTGAACCTGTGGCAGCTGTTATAGGAGCAATATTAGTAATATATGTAAGAAGTGTATTACCACTTTTATTAGCATTTGCAGCTGGTGCAATGATTGTGGTAGCATCAAGAGAACTATTACCAGAATCGGTAAGAGAAAATAAAAATTTATCAACTTTGGGATTAATTGCTGGGTTTATTATAATGATGGTATTAGATGTTGCATTAGGTTAATAATTTATAAATAGAGGCATCTCTAGAAAGGTGCCTCTATTTGGTAAGGTTAAAAAATCAATCTAATAAAAGTTGACAAAACCACTGTATTAATATATAATTTACGTGTGTTTAGGGGGATAAGAAATATGACATTAGTTGAAGATTTAAAATGGAGAGGACTTATAAAAGATATATCAAGTCCAGAATTAGAAGAAAAATTAAATAAAGGTGGTTTATCATTTTACATAGGAACAGACCCAACTGCAGATAGTTTACACATTGGGCATTTATCAAGTTTTTTAATTTCAAAAAGATTAAAAGATGCAGGACATCATCCTATTTTGCTAGTAGGTGGGGGAACAGGAATGATAGGAGACCCAAGACCTACAACAGAAAGAGCAATGATATCTAAAGAACAAGTAAATAAAAATATTGAAGGGTTAAAAAAACAAGTAGAAGAAATATTTGGATTTGAAGTTGTAAACAATTATGACTGGATAAAGGATATAAATGTATTAGACTTCTTAAGAGACTATGGAAAATATTTTAATATTAACTACATGTTAGATAAAGATATAATAAGAAGAAGATTAGATACAGGAATTACATACACAGAATTTTCATATATGATATTACAAGCATTAGATTTTAAATATTTACATGAACATAAAAATGTAGACTTAGAATGTGCAGGTTCAGACCAATGGGGCAATATTACAGCAGGAATAGACTTAATAAGAAAATCTACAGGTGATGAAGTATATGGCTTTACAATGCCACTTGTAACAGATTCTCAAGGAAATAAATTTGGAAAAAGTGAAGGAAATGCTTTATGGTTAGATAAAGAAAAAACATCAAGTTATGAATTATATCAATTCTTCTTAAATGTAGAAGATTCAATGGTAATAGACTACTTAAAAATATATACATTTTTATCAAAAGAAGAAATAGAAGAATTAGAAGCAAAAAATAACGAACATCCAGAATTGAGAGAAGCACATAAAGCACTAGCAAGAGAAATAATAACATTTTTACATGGAAAAGAAGAATATGAAAAAGCAGTAAGCTTAGCAGAGCATTTATTTAACAACAAATTCCAAGACTTATCTAAAAAAGACATAGAAGACCTATTTAAAAATCAAGAAAAAACTGCAGTAGAACCAGGAACAGGAATTGTAGATTTTATAGTAAACATGGGAGTTGCAAAAAGTAAAAGAGAAGCAAGAGAATTCATAGAAACAGGAGCAATATCAATAAACGGAGAAAAAATAACAGACCTAAATACAGTAATAGATAGCGGCAAATTTATAGAAAACAAATACATAGTAGTAAGAAGAGGAAAGAAAAAATATTATTTAGGCGAAATGAAATAATGAATTTTGGGACGGAGAAAAAAATCATCATTTTTAAGATGATTTTTCTCCGTCCTAAAATTTACCCAAAATAATTCTCAAAAAAATATGTACAAAACGAAAATTTAAATATATAATTGTACTATAGTCATAAAAACATACACATAAAAATATATAAAAATAGAGGAAAAATAGGAGGAGTAAGATGGGCGAAAAATGCAAATGTGGCAACGATTGTAAAGATGAAAGAATAGAAAAAATATTATCCAAATACGAGAGAAACAAAAGCAATTTAATACAAATATTAAATGAAGTGCAAGAAACTTATGGATATATTCCAGAAAATGTACAGCTTGAAATTTCTAAATATTTAGGAATAGAAATGGCAGAAATTTATGGAGTAATTACTTTTTATGCAAGATTTACTTTAAAACCAAAAGGAAAATATAACATAGCAGTATGCTTAGGAACTGCATGTTTTGTAAAAGGTTCAGAAAAAATTCTAGATAGAGTGAAACAAAAATTAGGAATAGATGTAGGTGAAACTACACCAGATGGAAAGTTTTCATTAGAAGCTACCAGATGTATTGGTGCTTGTGGGCTAGCCCCTGTGTTTACTGTAAATGATGAGGTGCACGGCAAGGCAACACCAGAAATGGTAGATAAAGTATTAGATGAATATATGCAAAAATGAGATTTCGAGTTACAAGTTTAAATAGAAATATATACGATGTGAGAAGTG
>JBJFFF010000206.1:0-4607 GCA_051891455.1 Clostridia bacterium
TTACAATTGAAATTATTCTTCCTGCTGAAACCACATTTCCAAAACCTACATTTAATAATTGCATAAATTTTTCTCCTTTTATTCTATGTTTTGTACTTGTTCTCTAATATTTTCTATTTCTGTTTTTATATCTACTACCAAATTTGTAATTTCTAAACTATTTGCTTTAGAACCAATTGTATTTGTTTCTCTATTCATTTCTTGAATTAAGAAATCTAGTTTTTTTCCTATTGGATCTGTTTCATTTAGTAAATTTAAGAACTGAGTGATATGGCTTCTTAGTCTTGTTAATTCTTCTTCAACAGAACATTTATCTGAATAAATTACTATTTCTTGTGCAAGCCTTGTTTCATCAACCACAGAAGTTTTTAATAGCTCATTTACTCTCTTTTCTAATTTTACTACATATTCTTCCACAAGTCCAGTAGAAATTTCACTTATTTTTTCAATTTTTTCTTTTACATGTTCTATTCTTTTTTCTAAATCTTCTTTTATTTTTTCTCCTTCATTTTCTCTCATTAGTAAAAAACCTGTTATTGCATTATTTAGGCATTCTGATAATTCTTGCCATAGTAAGATTTCGTCATCATCTTCTATTTCTAAGTTAAGTACTTCTGGCATTTTGCAAATTTCCATTATACCTATATTATCTATTATTCCAGTTTCAGTTTGTAATCTTTTTAGCTCATCAATGTATTGTTTTGCAAGTTCTGTGTTTATTTTTATTTTTTTACCTTTTTCACTATTATTAATAAAATTAATAAAAACATCTACTTTTCCACGAGATATTGAGTTTGATATTAATGTTTTTACTTTTTCTTCTAAAAAGCTTATATTTCTTGGTAGTTTTATACTTATGTCGCTATACCTATTATTCACTGATTTTAGTTCTACTAGGTATTCTCTTCCTTCGTTTTCGTATTTGCTTCTTCCAAAGCCAGTCATGCTTTTTAACATAAGAATACTCGTCCTCCTTGTTCTTCATTATTCACTATTAACTATTCACTGTTTTTTTCTTGGTCTTCCTCTTTTTCTTTTTGGTTTTTCTTCATTTTCTTGTTTTGTTTTTTCTAGTTGTTTTTGTACTAATTCATCTTGGCTTTCTTTTTGTATTATTTGTTCTATGTCATTTTTTCCTTTTAAGAATTTGCTTCTTTCTTTTCTATATATGATGAAATTTTTTATCGCATAGTAAATTGTAAAATATACACCCATAATTGAAGTAAACACATTAGGTCTATTAATTAGTGTATATGGTGTAATTAGTGTTATTATTGATAGAAAAAACATCTCTATACTTGTAATTGCCAAAGTGTCGCTATCTTTTTTATATGCGACTTCAAATAATACTAATGTAATAGCTAATAAAATTACACTTGATATTTTGTATACAAGTATATTTATATTTTTATCTAAATTTAGTGCCATTAATTTTAAAATCATAAAAAATAATAGTATTCCTGTTGCAAATAAAAAGTTTATTAATACTTTTTTACGTATAACCTCTTTTGTTTCTTTATCTAATTTTCTTTCTTCACTTATTTTTTCTAAAGTTTCTAATTGTTTTTTTTTCACTTAATTAAACTCCCCCGAAATCAGATAGCTCATATAAAATAACACTTGTCATTGCAATGGCTACTGTTTCTGTTCTTAAAATTCTATTTCCTAGTGTTATAATTTTACACTTGTTTTGTTCTAGCATTTTAATTTCTTTTTCTTCGAATCCACCTTCTGGTCCAATTATAATTGCTATTTTTAAATCTTTTTTTGGAATTTTTTCTAAAACTTCTTTTAATGTAGTATTTTTTTCATTTTCATAAGGTACTAATACTATATCATAATCTGCTAACACATTGCAAATATTTTTTATATTAGTTACATTATTTATGATAGGTATTTTGTCTCTACCACTTTGCTTTGCAGCAACTTCTGCAATTTTTTGCCATCTTTCCTGTTTTTTTATTGCAGACTTCCCATCTAATTTAACTACACATCTTTCCATCTCTACTGGAGTTATCTCTTTTACTCCTAATTCAGTACATTTTTGAATTATAAGTTCCATTTTTTCAGCCTTAGGTAGCCCTTGTAAAATATTTATATGAACATTTGCTTCTGATTTTGAAGCTATTTCTTCAAGTATCTCACATTTAATGTTTTCTTTATTTATTTCTGTAATTTTGCTTTTATAATTTATTCCATTATCCTCATTACATACTCGTATTTCATCTTCTATCGTAAGTCTTAACACATTTGCAATATGGTTAACATCTGTTCCTACAATGTTTATAATATTACCTTCAATTTGATTATTTTTTACAAAAAATTTTGGCATAATATTTCCTTTCTTTTCAAGGAAATATTATACCACATCTTTAATTATTTTGTACACTTTTTATTATTAATTATTATTTTTTATACTATCATAAAAACTTTTTTTATATTCCTCTACTTTGTTTAAATCAACTTTTCCAATTTTAAAACTTATTTGACTATTTAGTATTTTATATACCACATCTGTTTTTACTATACTATCTTTTTTTAAACCATTACACTTATCTTTTTCTATTAATTTATTTGATGTATATTTTAGCTTATCTAAATTTGATGAAATTAACATGCCAAAATTTTCTATAGGTATTGCAATATTGTTTTGGTCTATAATAACAAATAAGTGATTTTGACCATTTTTCCCATTTGAATAATAATAATCTTTTACAAATACAATATCTCCTATTTCATATATATTATATTCTTCATCTGTTTCTTCAAATAGCTTTTCTATTTTACCTTCATGCCACTCTTTCTCTACTGGAAATTCCTCAAATGCTTCTCTTAAATCTTTTACTTTACCATATTTATATGCTACTTTCATAAATTTACTCAAATTATCATTTTCCATATTTATCATCTCCATTTTTAATTTACTAAATTAAATTATATATTATTTTTGGCTTTTTAGCAAGTTTTTTCTAAATATTTATTATATTTTGTTTTTAATTTTTCTTTATTTTGAATTTTTACTTAAGACTTTAAGCTTTTAAATTTTTGATTTAAAAATGTAAAGAACTGGTAAGCAAGATTTTCTTACCAGTTTTGTTATACCATATTTTTCCCATTTTGTCTACTTTTTTCATCGACTTTTTTAGCTTCTTTCATGCATTTTTTTATATTTCCACTATTCCACCTATTGCAGTATTTAGGCAAGCTTCACATGTTTCAAGGTTTGCTAAGGCTTTATTTCCTCCTGCTACTACTATTTTGTCTCCTTTTAATATTTGTTTTTCTTCGCACAATGTTTTTACTCCCACATGTAATAATTCATCTATTGATTCTTGTGGCTCGAATAATCTTGGTATTATGTTCCAGCACATTCCCAATTGTCTATATGTAATTTCATTTTGTGTAATTGCATATACTGGGCATTCTGGTCCAAAGCTTGCCACTTTTCTTGGCATATCTCCTGTATCTGTATATGCTACTATTGCTTTTGCATCCATACTTTCTGCTGCTCCACATATTGCATAGTTTATATTGAATTCGTAATCTCCATTTTTTAAATTGTATTGTCTATTGCTAAAACGTTTCCAATATTTTATAGAATCTTCAACAGCTATTGCTATTCTACTCATTGTTTTTACACATTCTACTGGAAATGCTCCTGTTGCAGTTTCTCCAGATAACATTATTGCACCTGTTCCATCAAATATAGCATTTGCAACATCACTTACTTCTGCTCTAGTTGGTCTTGGGTTTGAAATCATTGATTCTAGCATTTGTGTTGCTGTAATAACTGGCTTTCCTTGAGTATATGTTTTTTTAATAAATTGCTTTTGAAGTATTGGAACCTCTTCCATTGGAATTTCAACACCTAAGTCTCCTCTTGCTACCATTATTCCATCAGATACTTCTAGTATTTTATCAAAATTATCTATTCCTTCTCTGTTTTCTATTTTTGAAATTACTTTTATGTGTTCTCCGTGATTTTCTTTAAGAACTTGTTTAATTTCTAAAACATCTTGTGGTTTTCTTATAAAAGATGCAGCAATATAATCAAAGCCCGCTTCTATACCATATTTAATATCTTCTATATCTTTTTCAGTAATACCAGGTAAATTAACAATAAAATCTGGTATATTAATACTTTTTCTATTAGTTAATTTTCCTCCTTGTATAACCTCACAAACTATATCTTTTCCGGCATATTTCTTTTACTTTAAGCTCAATTGTTCCGTCGTTTACAAGTATAGTTCTTCCTATATCTATTTCATTGTATAAATTTTTGTATGTAATAGATACTTTAGTATCATCTCCTAAAACATCATCATTTAGAAGTGTAAAAGTTGCTCCATTTACTAAAACTGCTTTATCATCTCTAAATTTACCAATTCTTATTTCTGGTCCTTGTGTATCTAACAATAGTGGTATTGGCAAACCTAATTCGTCTCTTACTTTTTTAAACATTTTTATTCTTTCGTCTTGGTCTTTATAATTACCATGTGAAAAGTTAATTCTTCCTACATTCATTCCTGCTAGCATTAAATTTTTCAAAACTTCTGGGTCATCTGTAGCTGGTCCCATAGTACAAACAATTTTAGTTTTTCTCATAT
>JBJFFF010000207.1:0-4600 GCA_051891455.1 Clostridia bacterium
TATTACATCTAAGAAGTATTTTACAGTTTCCATAGACATATTTCCGCCTTCTGTTTCTACTTCTACAACATAGCAATATTCATTATCTAATTCATATGCAAAATATAAATTTACGTATGAGCCAAATTCATCATCATATGTTAATGTTCTAAATTTATATTCTTTGCCATTTACTGTATATGCTTTTATTGCACTTATTTGTTGATTTTTATAAAATTCTGATGTTAAAGCATATTCTTCTTCTAAACTTTTCATATATGTATCCACAGTATCATTGTTTATATATACAGTTACTGAATTATAATTCTCATCCATATACATTTTCATATCTTCTGAATTATAGCTAGATGCTTCAAAGTTATCTGGTACAGTGTATTTCACATTATATCCATCATAAGAAACTTCAGTTTCAACGTTTGAAGTTCCTATTCCATTATCTAGTAATCCACTTTGTTCTATTAATTGATATAATACTGAATTTTGTAAATTTTCCATAAGTTCTTCTTGCTCTTCTTCACTTAATTCATCAATTAATACAGCATTTTGAACATCAACTTTTTGCACCTCTACATCATATGTGAAATTATAAGCACAATTTAAATTGATTTTTCCGATTTCTTCTTGTTCTACTGTAAATATTAAATTACCTTTATAATTTTTTCCGCTTTCTACTATATTTCCTGAAACAATTACTTTTACCCCTTCAATTTCAGTAGATGCTTCAAAAGTAGTTTGGTTTCCTTGTATTTCATAGTTACATACTATAACAAATTCTTCTTCATCTGCATATATTGTAATTGTAGCTGTTCCTTTGTTTTTGTTTTCTTTTTTATCTTCCACTATTAATCTTAAAGCTTCTTCTCTCATTCCATCATATTCATTATATGCTACAAATTCATATTTTCCATTATTGTGCTTTAATATATTAATAAGTACTACTGTTTCCTCATAACTAGTCTCAATTGATTTTGCAGATACTCCAACAACTTCATTTAAAAATCCTTTTGTATAAATTGTAAATACAAATTCTTCATTTTTAGTTTCTCCCATATTTTGAAGCATTTCATTTATGATTTCTTGTATGTCTTCTTTATATGCTCCAAGAGCAACTTGGAATTTCTCATTCTTATTTAAGTTATTCAAAAGATTTCCAACAAAAGTACTAATCTGTGCATCTTTTAAACTTAGTGTTGATGCTGTAACTTTTGTTTCTTGTCCATCTAAAACTAATGTTGTTTTTTCTTGCACTAATTCTTGGTTTGAAATTGATGCTATTAATTCTTCTTTTATGGCTTCCATTAATTTATTTTGATCTACTGTAGCCATTTTTTCAGAAGCTTCTACAAGATCCGAATATTCTAATTCGTCTTCTGATAATTCAAGATATTTATCTAACCAGTCTGGTAAATATATATATCCTTTTTGGTCTTGTAAAAGAAGTATAGCATTTAAAAGACTTTCATTGTTATATGTAACATTAACATTTTCATTTACTATCATGTTAGTTGTATCAAATTCCATATTTAGTCCAATGTTTGCTCCTTCTAGCATTGTATTTACTGCTTGCATTTCTTCATTATCTGATTCAACATTTGCAGTTAAGTTCATTGTGCCTTTCATTGTTGTATATTGTTCTTCACTACTTTCAAATATTTTAAAAGCAGCACTAATTGATTTTTTAAATATTTTTTCTGGACTGCTATTTAGTTTTAAACAAACAACACCTGCAATTAATATTAGTACAATTAGTATTATTGGTATTAAAATAAATAATAATTTTTTATTTTTCATCAAAATCACTCCTTACATTATTAATTATAACATAAGTTTTGTCCTTTGCAAGGAAAATTAATAAGAAATTTTTAGAAAAATTCACTCCATTAAATAAAACCCCATATGTTTTTGCAGTTCCACATCTATTGTTTTTCTTACATATAGCCCATTTGCTTGGCAATATTTTTGTACTGCTTTTTCTGTTTCTGAGCCAAATTTTCCGATTTGGTGTTCCTGAAAAGAAGCCTAATTCCTTTAATCTTTTTTGAATTTGCATTACATCTGAACCATACATTCCAGATTTTAAATCTCTAAAGCCTGTTCCAAAATCTCCATATGGTCCATTTACAATTACAACTTTTGTTCCAACAGGGACTGTACTATATAGCTCTGCCACATCGTCATTATTCATTCTTATACATCCGTGTGAACTTGCCCAGCCTAGTGAGTATGGATTTAATGTTCCATGTATTCCGAATTTTCCCCAAGGAACATTTAACCCCATCCATCTTCCACCGAAATCCTTCTCCCCACGTATCTTTTCCAACAATTTTCCAAGTTCCTATTGGAGATGGGGTTGACCATTTTCCTCCTGAGCATTTGTATGTTTTTATTATTTCATTATTCTGGATTAAATAAAGGACAGATTCTTCAACATCTACTAGGATTTCGTATTCACCTTTTGAAGAATTTACAGATGTTACTGCCTCTTTGCTCCTGTCCAAAAGCAAAAATATAGCAGACATTATGCCTGCTATAATTATTATATATATTATTGTTTTTTTGATATTTTGTTTTTTTAATATAATCATGGTTAATTATATGTGTGATTATTGTAAATTATTCTTTTACTTCAGTTGTTGTTTCTTCTGTTACTGTGTCTGTAACTTCTTCTACAACTGGATTTTCTGTTTCAACTGCTGGTGCTTCTTCTGGAGCTTCTGCAGAGTTTTCAGCCATTTCTTCTTTTAAAACTACTTCTTTAGTTTCAATTCTTGCTCCTACTTGCTCTTTAGTTTTAGCAGATTTTCCAAGTTTGTTTCTTAAATAGAATAATTTTGCTCTTCTTGCTTTACCTACTCTTACAACTTCTACTTTTTCTACTGTTGGAGAGTGTACTAAAAATGTTTTTTCTACACCAACACCGTAAGAAATTCTTCTTACTGTAAATGTTTGGTTAACTCCTCCACCTTGTACTTTTATTATTGTTCCTTCGAAAACTTGAATTCTTTCTCTGTTTCCTTCTTTAACTCTAACATGAACTTTTACTGTATTTCCAACTTTTAATTCTGGAATTTTATTTTTCATTTGTTCATGTTCAATTGATTTTATAATGTCCATTTTCTGAACCTCCTTCTTATATACTTTTCATTTTTAACTCTTCACTATTAATTTTATAATAGGTCTGGTCTTTTTTGTTTTGTTATTTCTATAGATTTTTGTTTTCTCCACTCTTCAATTTGCTTATGATTTCCGAGAGAGTAAAACTTCTGGTACTTTTTTATCTAAAAATATTTCTGGTCTTGTATACTGTGGATATTCTAAAAGTCCGTTTGAAAAAGATTCCTCCACTGTAGATTCTTCGCTTAATACCCCATCAACATATCTACTAACACTATCAACTAAAACCATTGCTGGCAGTTCTCCTCCTGTTAATACATAGTCTCCTATAGATATTTCTTCATCTACAATTTCGTCTAAAACTCTTTGGTCAATTCCTTCATAGTGTCCACATAGCAAAATTATATTTTCTTCTTTACTTAAAAGTTTTACTTTTTCCTGGGTTAAAGTTTTTCCTTGTGGAGATAGAAATATTGTTTTCGCATTTTTTGCATCTAAGCTTTTAAATGCATCATATACAACATCTGGTTTTATAACCATTCCTGCTCCTCCACCATATGGAGTATCATCAACCTTTTTATGTTTGTCTTTTGAAAAGTCCCTAATATTAATTATATTTAATTCAATTAGTTCCTTTTTACAAGCTCTGCCAATTATACTTGTTTTTAATGGCTCAAACATTTCTGGAAAAAGTGTTAGAATGTTTATTTTCATTATATTAAACCTTCCATTAATTTTACTGTTATTTTTCTATTTGGAATATCAACATTTTTTATTACTTCCTTTATTGCTGGTAGTAATATTTGTTTTCCTTCTTCATTTTTTACAACATATACGTCATTACTTCCTGTATTAAAAACATCATCCATTTTTCCAAGAATTTCTCCATCTACTGTTACAACTTCACATTCAAGCAAGTCTACAATATAGTAAGAATTTTCTTGTAATTTAGGTAACTGTTCTCTTCTTACTTTAATATATAAGTTTCTCAAAGCTTCTGCTGCATCAATATCATCTATTCCTTTAAGTTTAAGTAATACCATGTTTTTAGAATACCTTACACTTTCAATTTTAAATTCTATTAATTCAGCTTTTTTTTGAACATATATGCTTTCAAAAGCTTCAAACTCTTTTATATTATCTGTAAAAGGTTTTACTTTTACAATTCCTTTTAATCCATTTGTATTTACAATTTGACCTATTTCAAAATATTTATCCATATTTTACCTTAACCAATAAATTCTATAGTTATTTTTTTGTTTTCTTTTGCAGCTAGAGCTTTCATTATTGTTCTTATTGCTTTTGCTATTCTTCCTTCTTTTCCAATAACTTTGCCCATATCTTTCTCTGCAACTTTTACTTCATATATAACAGATTGTTCTCCTTCTACTTCATTTATTGAAATAGCAGATTCATCTGTTACTAAGCTTTTAATAATTGTTGTTAATGTTTCTTTCACTTAAAATGCCTCCAAAATTATTTTTTC
>JBJFFF010000208.1:0-4553 GCA_051891455.1 Clostridia bacterium
CCTGGTTGTAATTCAGCTTTTGACACTGCTACTCCTGTATTTGCTTGAGCACTAAGAGAACGGCTTATGTTATATCCGCAAGAGTTAAATACATAGTATACAAATCCTGAACAGTCAAATCCTGTGCTAGGTTTTGTTCCCCCATATACATATCTATATCCTAAATATTGTTTTGCAAACGAAACTATTTTTTCTCCTGCAGTACTATTACTAGGCACAGTTGCAACATCATTGTTAGTAGTTGAATCTGTTGTTTGTTCATTATTTTCTATAGGTGTTTGCTCTTCTGTAGTTTCTGGTTGTCTTACTTCATTACCTCTGTTTGTTACTGTTGGTGTTTCTGATATTAATGGTTTATAAATATAGCCATTATAATCACCATATGTTATTTTATACCATTCGTCTGTTTGTGCTGTAATTGTAACTCCTGTATTTAATATTAATGTTGTAACTATTTCTGTATCCGTACTTGGACCTTTTCTAACATTTACAGATGATGAATTTATATATCCCTTTGTAAAACTTAAATCTGTGTTTTCAGTAGGTTGTGTTGGCGGTGTTGCTTCTGGCGTTTCTACTGGAGTTTCC
The DNA here is from genome assembly GCA_051891455.1 of Clostridia bacterium. Classification (GTDB taxonomy): domain Bacteria; phylum Bacillota; class Clostridia; order TANB77; family CAG-508; genus UMGS1933. The sequence goes on from JBJFFF010000208.1 coordinate 589, forward strand.
TCTGGTTCTTCCGGTACATTTTCTGGTTTTGGTGTTTCAACAGTTTCAGTATTATAGTTATATGTTCTTATCCAGCCATTAACATTATTATATGAAACATATGCCCAATTATTTAATGTTTTTTCTATTTTTAATTCTGTATTTGCTGGTATTATTCCAATATTACTTGATGTAATTAATGGAAGCTTATATATTTTTGTTTCTGTTTTTGTAGTATTAAGGTTAGTATTTTTTACTGGGTCATTAGTTTCAGGTTCCTCCTCTTTTGGAAGCTCTACAGCAGGTGTTTCTTCTATAACTTTTACATATTCTGCGAATAAGTACCCTTCTTTTCCATCAACATTTACCTTATACCATTCACCTAAGTCTTCTAGTATCTCAAATTCTTTATCATTTGGTACAGTTGTAAGTGGTGCTCCTGTTTTTGAAGCTGCTCCTCTTAGAACTAATCCTTGACTTGTATTATATACTTTTCCTGTTGATGCAAATACTGTTGTTCCAAAAATTGCAAGACCTACTATTGTTGCCACACTTACTTTTTTTATTTTATTCATAAAAAGTCTCTCCTTACACAAGGAATATTATACAATTTTTGGCTAAAAATGTCAAGAGTAATATTATTTTTGCTCTTCATATGCTTGTCTTACGGCTTTTGCAAGTTGTGCTGTACAAGATGTTGGTTTGTTTCCACATTTTATATCTTTAAACCATTCTTCTATTTGTTCTACAGTTTTTCCTTCTACAACTCTAGATATTGCTGCTAAGTTTCCTGGGCATCCTCCTAAAAAAGTAACATTTGTAATAATGTCTCCATCTATGTCAAATTCAATTTGCATTGAGCATGTCCCTTGTGTTCTATATTTGTATCTCATTTTTTAGTTCCCCCTTATTTTTAATTCTCCGTCATAATCCACTACTAGAGTTTCGTTTGGATGTATTTCTTGTTCTAGCATTTTTCTTGCAATTAGTGTTTCTAAGCTTTTTTGCATAAATCTTTTTAGTGGCCTTGCTCCGTATATTGGATTATAACCATTTTCCATTATATAATCTTTTGCCGATTTAGTCAATTCTATGCTTAAATGTTTATCTTCTAGTCGTTTTTCTAAATCTTTTACTAATAAGTCTAATATTTTTGATATTTGTTCTTTTGCTAGTGGTTTGTAGAATACTATTTCGTCTAATCTGTTTAAGAATTCCGGCCTAAAGCTTTGTTTTAATAATTTATTTACTTGTTCTTTTGTTTCTTCAGAAATTTCTCCCTTTTCATTTATTCCTTCTAATATATACTCTGAGCCTAAATTTGATGTTAATATTATTATTGTATTTTTAAAGTCTACTGTTCTTCCTTGTGAGTCTGTAATTCTTCCATCATCTAGCACTTGAAGCAATATATTAAATACATCTGGATGTGCTTTTTCTATTTCATCAAAAAGAATTACTGAATATGGTTTCCTTCTTACGGCTTCTGTAAGTTGCCCACCTTCTTCATACCCTACATATCCTGGAGGAGCACCTATTAATCTTGATACTGAAAATTTTTCCATATATTCAGACATATCTATTCTTATAATATTTTTCTCATCATCAAATAAACTTTCTGCAAGAGATTTAGCAAGTTCTGTTTTACCAACACCTGTTGGGCCTAAAAATAGGAATGAACCTATTGGTCTTTTACTATCTTGTATTCCTGCTCTTGACCTTATTATTGCTTCTGTTACTTTTTCTACTGCTTCGTCTTGACCTACTACTCTTTTATGCAAAATTTCATCTAAATGTAAAATCTTTTCTCTTTCACTTTCCATTAGTTTAGATACTGGTATTCCAGTCCATTTAGAAATTATTTTACTTATTTCATCTTCTGTTACTTTGTTTCTTAATAATTTATTAGAGTTGCTATTTTCTTCTGCTAATTTTTCCTCTTTTTCTAACTCTTTTTGAAGTGCAGGAAGTTTTCCATATTTTATTTCAGCTGCTTTATCTAGTTCATAATTTCTTTCTGCTCTTTCCATTTCACTATTTAGTTTTTCAATGTCTTCACGTATTTTTTGTACCTTTCCTATTTTTGTTTTTTCATTTTCCCATTTTGCTTTCATTTCATTAAATTCAGATTTCATTTCTGATATTTCTTTTTGCAATTCCTCTAAGCGCTTTTTAGAAAATTCATCTTTTTCCTTTTTTAATGAAACCTCTTCTATTTCATGTTGCATTATTTTTCTAGATATTTCATCAAGTTCTGTTGGCATTGATTCCATTTCTGTTTTTATTAATGCGCATGCCTCATCTATTAAGTCTATTGCTTTATCTGGTAAATACCTATCTGTTATATATCTATTTGAAAGAACAGCTGCTGCAATTAATGCATTATCTGCAATTTTTACACCATGATAGACTTCATATCTTTCTTTTAGTCCTCTTAATATTGCAATAGTATCTTCTACTGTTGGCTCATTAACCATTACATGTTGAAAACGTCTTTCAAGTGCTGGGTCTTTTTCTATATATTCTCTATATTCATTTAAAGTTGTTGCACCTATACAGTGAAGTTCTCCTCTTGCAAGCATTGGTTTTAAAAGGTTACCTGCATCCATTGCTCCGTCTGTTTTTCCCGCACCAACTATTGTGTGTAATTCATCAATAAATAGAATTATTCTTCCTTCACTTTTCTTTACTTCTTGTAAAACTGCTTTTAGTCTCTCTTCAAATTCTCCTCTATATTTAGCACCAGCAACTAATGCACCCATATCTAGCGAAAATATTGTACAGTTTTTTAATCCTTCTGGTACATCTCCTCTTACTATTCTTAATGCTAAACCTTCTGCAATTGCAGTTTTACCAACACCTGCTTCACCAATTAGAACTGGGTTATTTTTAGTTTTTCTAGATAATATTCTTATAACATTTCTTATTTCGTCATCTCTACCTATTACTGGGTCTAATTTTTGTTTTCTTGCCATATCCACTAAGTCTGTTCCGTATTTTTCCAATACATTATATGTTGATTCTGGATTATCGTTTGTCACTCTTGCATTCCCCCTAACTTCTAATAATACTTTTAAAAACTTGTTTTTATCAATACCAAATTGTTTAAATAGTTGTTTTAAATTGCTATTTGCCTTTTCAAGAATACCAAGCATTATATGTTCTACTGAAACATACTCGTCTTTCATATTTTTTGCAACTTTTTCTGCTTCATTCAAACTTTCTTCTGCTTCCATTGAAAAATAAATTTGATTTACCCCACTTATTTTTGGTTTATTTTTTATTTTTATTATTAATTCATTTTGTAACTCATCACTTACATTCATTTTTGTAAATAATTGTTTTATTAAACTTTCTTTATCATCTATTAGAGCAAGCAAAAGGTGTTCTTGTTCCACTTCAGAGTTACGGTTTTCTTTAGCAATTTGGCTTGATTTTTGAATTGCCTCTAGCGATTTTTGTGTAAATTTTTGAACATCCATATTTTACCTCCCAATATTAAAAATTAGCAGTCTAACAATTAGACTGCTAAAATTATAACTCGTTTTTTGGAAAAAGTCAATAAAAAAATTATGGAAATTTTTATTGACTTTCTGTATATTTTTTGTTAGAATTTAGAAAAATAAAAGGGAGTAGTTTGCATCTATATTTTTTAGATGTAATGTAATTCATCATCACGCATAAAAGCTGGATTACATACTTTTTTTAAAGGTAACAAGACTTTTATTGCTGTTTTTTGCTGCAATAAAAGTCTTTTGTTTTGTTTACTCCCATATGATATGAAAGGAGAATTTTTATGCAATTCTATTTGAAAAATTCTAATGAAGTTCTAAAAGAAGTAAAATCTAATGAAAATGGACTGACCTCTGACGAGGCAAAATCTAGACTTGAAACTAATGGTAAAAACAAATTACAAGAACCACCTAAAGATAGTTTATTTAAAAAGTTTATTAAATCTTTAGCAGACCCTATGATTATTATGCTTT
>JBJFFF010000209.1:0-4542 GCA_051891455.1 Clostridia bacterium
AGAATTAGAACAATGACAGATGAAAATGGTAGAAAGCTTAAAAAAGCTGGACCATCAACACCAGTAGAAATAACAGGTTTCTCGTCTGTTCCAGAAGCTGGAGAAACATTCTATGAGGTAGAAGATGAAAAAACAGCAAAACATTTAATAGAAACAAGAAAACGTAAAGAAAGAGAAAAATCTCTAAATGAAACATCAAGAGTTACTTTAGACGATCTATTCAGTCAAATAGAAAAAGGCAACTTAAAACAATTGAATTTAATTGTAAAAGCAGATGTTCAAGGTTCTGTAGAAGCTGTAAAATCAGCATTAGAGAAATTATCTAATGATGAAGTAAAAGTAAAAGTAATACATGCAAATGTTGGTGCAGTTACAGAATCAGATGTAACACTTGCAGATGTTTCAAATGCTATAATAATTGCATTTAATGTAAGACCAGAACCACTTGCAAAAGACAAAGCAGAAAAATCTAATGTAGAAATAAAAACTTATTCAGTAATATATAATGCAATTGAAGATGTAGAAGCAGCAATGAAAGGATTATTAGATCCAGTGTATAAAGAAGTTGTAATTGGAAATGCTGAAGTTAGACAAACATTTAAAATTTCTAATGTTGGAACTGTTGCAGGATGCTATGTAACAAATGGAAAAGTTGCAAGAAATGCAGGAGTAAGAGTAATAAGAGATAATGTTGTAATTCATGAAGGAAAACTAGTTTCATTAAAAAGAATGAAAGACGACGCAAAAGAAGTTGCACATGGATTTGAATGTGGTATCCAAATAGAAAACTTCAACGATATAAAAGAAATGGATGTAATTGAAGCATATATAATGGAACAGGTAAAGTAAAAGACAGAATACATGTGGAAAAGAGGTGCGAAGTGTGAAGTGTGAGGTGTGAGGTGTGAGGTGAAAATTCGAGATATCCCACTTCGCACTTCCCACTTCCCACTTCTTGACTTATAATGCGGGAATTTATTTGTTAAAAAAATATTTAAAGGAGAACGCAATGCAAAAAAATAATAATGGTAGTAACCGTTTAGCTAGGGTTAATGAGGAATTAAAAAGAGAAATCAGTAATATAATTAACTATGAAGTAAAAAATTCCAATGTTACGGGAATGATTAGTGTAACTAAAGTAAAAGTTTCACCAGATTTAAGATATGCCAAAGTTTCTGTAAGTATAATGAACTCTAGAAATGTAAAACAAACACTAGCAGGTTTAAAAGCTGCATCTGGCTTTATAAGAAGCCAAATAGCAGAAAGAATAAATTTAAGAGTAACCCCAGAACTAGTCTTTGAACTAGACGATTCTATGGTATATGGAGAAAGAATAGACAATATCTTAAAAGATATAATGAAAGACATAAAACCTGAAGAATAGGAGAATATGATGACTATAGATAATATAAAAGAGGAAATATATAAAGCCAAAAATATAATTATTTTAACACATGAAATGCCAGATGGAGATGCTATTGGAAGTAGTTTAGCAATGTACAATGGATTAAAATCACTTGGAAAAGATGTAGAAGTTGTAATGTCTAACAATTCAGAAGTTTTTAATTTTTTGCCAGGAGCGAAAGAAATTAAACTTCAAGGAAGCAAAACTATTTATGACTTAGCAATAGCATTAGATTGTGGAGATATAAAAAGATTAAATGGATATACAGAATATTTCCAAAATGCAAATTCTAGCATAGAAATAGACCATCATGAGATAAATACAATGTTTGCAGAATATAACTTTGTAAATCCAACAGCACCAGCATGTGCACAAATTTTAATAACAGTATTAGAAAATTTAGGAATAGAAATAACCAAAGAAATAGGAACATGTTTGCTTACAGGAATAATAACAGATACAGGAGGGTTTAAATACCCAGGAGTATCAGCGGAAACATTTGAATTTGTTGCAGAATTATTAAACAAAGGTGTAAATGTTTCAAGTATATATAAAAGAGTATTACAGGTTATTTCTAAAAATAAGTTTGAGCTTAGAAAATTAGCAATGAATAGACTAGAATTTTTAGAAAATGGCAAAATCGCATTTACATATATTTCTAGAGAAGACGAAGAAAAATTAAATGCTGAAACAGATGCCCATGAAGGAATTGTAGAAATGGGAAGAGATGTTGAAGGAGTAGAAATATCAATATTTTTAAGAGAAAATATTGAAAAAGACGGATACAAAATTTCTTTAAGGTCAAATGAGTATGTAAATGTAGCAGATATATGCTTAATGTTTAATGGTGGAGGACATATAAGAGCAGCAGGTGGAAACATTAAATTACCTTTGGAAGAAGCAAAACAAAGAATTGTTGAGGAGTGCAAAAAATATTTGAGAATTGAAAAATAATTACAATTATTAAGAAAAGAGAACAAAAATGGATGGAGTATTAATTATAAATAAACCCAAAGGATTTACTTCACATGATGTTGTAAATGTTCTAAGAAAAGCATTAAATACAAAGAAAATCGGGCATACAGGAACATTAGACCCAAATGCAACAGGGGTATTGCCAATACTTATTGGAACAGCAACAAAAATTTCTAAATACTTAATAGAGCATGACAAAACCTATATTGCAACATTAAGTTTAGGCGAAAAAACAGATACAGGAGATAGTGAAGGAAATATAATAGAAAAAGATTTAAATTTTCAAAACATCTCTTGTAAGCAAATAAGAGATGTTTTAAAAACATTTATAGGAAAACAAAAACAAATTCCACCAATGTATTCTGCAATAAAAATAAATGGAAAAAAGGCATATGAATATGCAAGACAAGGACAGGCTGTTCAATTGGAGCCAAGAAATATAGAAATTTATAGTATAAACTTAATAAAAGCGGAAGATAAAGAAATAACATTTGAAGTCTCTTGCTCAAAAGGTACATATATAAGAACTTTGTGTGAAGATATAGCCAAAAAACTTGGAACAATTGGGTATATGAAAGAACTTACAAGAACTAGTATAAATGAATTTAAACTAGAGAATGCGATAGCAATTGAAGAAGTAAAAGAAAATAGCCTAATAGTAGGTGAAAAGCTTATTAGTATAGAATCAATATTTATGGATAAACAAAAAATAAATTTAAATGATAGAAAAAAAGAATTATTTTTAAATGGAGTTAGGTTGACTTTCGAAAAACCAAATGATATATATAGAATATATAATGATAGCGAATTTATAGGACTAGGAACAATAAAAGACAATCTACTAAAAAGAGATGTAATTGTTTTAGAGGTGTGATGTGTGAGGTGCGAAGTGTGAAAATTTTACGAAGGATATCCTAAAAAGCACACTTCTCACATCTAACTTCCCACTTCAAATTAGGGGGTATTTATATGTCAATGTTTAGCTTACTAATATCATTATTTGCAGTAATATTTTGGGCATTAAGAGTAGCAGTTGCTTTTACTGCTAGTATGGGAATAGAATTTATGCTTGAGCCATTAAATTTGCCAGTAGAAATAATTTTAACATTTATAACATTTGTATGTATTATTCTTATATTTAAAAGAAGCTTAATAGGCGCATTAGTATATCTAATTTCAAATTTAGGATATTATGGAGTATATTTATATAACATAATAGTTAAAACAGAGGAAATAGTAGTTGTAGATTATTTAAATATTATAGTATCAATTATTGGAATACTATTGCCATTAATTATATTTATTGATATAGGAATGAGCCAAAGCAGTAAAAAAACATCAAATAAAACTAAAAAAACAGATTGGTATTATCAAAATGATAAATATGATAGACAATATGATGATAGAGCAGATAGAAATCAATATAAATTCTAAAAGGGGTAAAAAATGAATATAAACTGGTATCCAGGGCATATGCTTAAAACAAAAAAGCAAATAATAGAAGACTTAAAATTAATAGATGTAGTAATAGAAATATTAGATGCTAGAATTCCAATATCTAGTCAAAATCCAGATATTCAAAATATTACTAAAAACAAGAAAAAAATAGTGTTATTAAATAAAAGTGATTTAGCAGATGAAAAACAAACACGGAAAATGGATTGGATATTTCAAACAAAATAACATAATAGCAATACCTACAGACTCTAATCTTGGAAAAGGAACTAAAGAAGTTTTGAAACATGTTCAAAAACTTATGGAGGAAGAATTAGAAAAGGCAGCAGAAAAAGGAAGAACAAAAAGAAATATTAGAATAATGATAATAGGAATACCAAATGTAGGGAAATCATCATTAATAAATAGACTAGTAAACAAAAAAACAGCAGAAGTAGGCAATAAACCAGGGGTTACAAAACAAAAACAATGGGTAAGAATAGGACAAAATATAGAACTATTAGATACACCAGGAGTTTTATGGCCAAAATTTGAAGATGAACAAGTAGCACTAAATTTAGCATATGTAGGAGCAATAAAAGATGAAGTTATTCCAAAAACAGATGTGGCATATCAATTATTAAAATTGTTATATAAAGATTATAAAGATAAAATAATATTAAAATATAAATTGACAGAAGCGGAACAAAATAGTATAATAACAGAAG
>JBJFFF010000210.1:0-4522 GCA_051891455.1 Clostridia bacterium
ATATCATTTATAGAAGAACTTACATCGCTTGTAAAAGACACTCAAAATGAAGTGGTACTATGTGTTCCATATACAGATTTATTTTATGCACTACTTACAGTGCAAGGTACAAACATAAAAATAGGTGCCCAAAATATGCACTTTGAAGAAAAAGGAGCATATACAGGGGAAGTATCTGGAGAAATGTTAAAATCCATAGGAGTGGAATACGTAATTATTGGACACTCTGAAAGAAGACAATATTTTAATGAAACAGATGAAACTGTAAATAAAAAGTTAAAAAAAGCATTAACTGTAGGTTTAAAGCCAATAGTATGTGTTGGAGAAAATTTAAATCAAAGAGAAAATGGAACAGCAAAAGATGTTGTTACAGCACAAACTAAATTTGCATTAGAAGGAATAAATTCCGAAGAAGTGAAGAAAGTAATTATTGCATATGAACCAATATGGGCAATTGGAACAGGAAAAACTGCAACAAAAGAAGACGCAAATGAAACAATAAAATGGATTAGAGAAGAAATTCAAAATTTATATGGAAAAGATGTAGCAAATAGTGTTATAATACAATATGGTGGAAGTGTAAAAAGTTCAAATGCAAAAGACTTATTTGAAATGAGCGACATAGATGGAGGCTTAATTGGAGGGGCAAGCTTAGATGCACAAGAATTTTCAAAAATTGTAAATTACAATAAATAAATTTACTAAGGGAAGATGAGGAGACCTATATATATGAGTAAAAAATTAACAATGTTAATGATACTAGACGGATATGGAATAAACGAAAATGAAAAAGGAAATGCAATAGCAATTGCAAACACACCAATAATGGATAAACTAATGAAGCAAAACCCAAATACTATTATAAAAACTAGTGGATTAGATGTGGGTTTACCAGAAGGACAAATGGGAAATTCAGAAGTTGGGCACACAAATATTGGAGCAGGAAGAATAGTGTACCAAGAATTAACTAGAATAACAAAAACAATAGAAGACGGAGATTTCTTTAGTATACCAGAACTTGTGCAAGCAATTGATAATTGTAAGAAAAATAAAACAAAATTGCATATAATGGGATTACTTTCTGATGGAGGAGTACATAGCCATATAAGACATTTATATGCAATATTGGAACTTGCAAAAAGAAAAGATTTTGAAGATGTATATGTACATTGCTTTTTAGATGGACGTGATACACCACCTGCATCTGCAGAAAATTATATATCACAACTAGAGAAAAAAATGGCAGAAAAAGGTGTAGGGAAAATTGCAAGTATCACAGGAAGATTTTATGCAATGGATAGAGATAAACGCTGGGAAAGATTGCAAAAAGCATATGATGCTCTTGTAAATGGAGTAGGAGAAAAAGCGACAACAGCACAAATAGCAATAGAAAATTCATATCAAAAAGAAATTTTTGATGAATTTGTGTTACCAACATTAATTTGTAATGGAGAAGAACCAATTGCAACAATTGAACCAAAAGACTCTGTAATATTTTTTAATTTCAGACCAGATAGAGCAAGAGAAATTACAAGAGCATTAGTAGATGAAAACTTTGATGCTTTTGAAACAAAAAAATTAAACTTATTTTATGTATGCTTTACAAATTATGATGACACAATTCCAAATGTTCAGATAGCATTTAAAAAAGCTGAATTAAAAAATACATTTGGGGAAGTTGTAAGTAAGAATAATTTAACACAACTTAGAATAGCAGAAACAGAAAAATATGCACATGTAACATTTTTCTTTAATGGAGGAGAAGAAAGACAATATAAAGGGGAGGAAAGAATTTTAATTCCATCTCCAAAAGTAGAAACTTATGATATGAAACCAGAGATGAGTGCATATGAAGTTACAGATAAAGTTATTGAAGCAATAAAAGAGCAAAAATACGATACTATAATATTAAACTATGCAAATTCAGATATGGTAGGTCATACAGGAAATCTAGATGCAGCAGTAAAAGCAGTAGAAGCAGTAGATGAATGTGTAGGAAGAGTAGTTGAAGCAGTAGAAAAGGTGGGAGGAGTTTTATTAATTACAGCAGATCACGGAAACTCAGAACAAATGATAGATTACAAAACAGGAGAGCCACATACAGCCCACACAACAAACCCGGTACCATTAGTATTAGTTGGCATGGATGCTAAACTAAAGCAAGGAAGACTAGCAGACTTAGCACCAACAATGCTTGATATTATGGGAATACAAAAACCAGAAGAAATGACAGGGGAAACATTAATAGAAAAATAAAAAGCTTATTAGAAGTGAGAGGTTAGAAGTGGGAAGTGTGTTTTTAGGGATAAGCTTTGTAGGCGTTCCTTTATTATCGCACTTCATACTTCTCACTTCACACATCTTAATTTATAAAAAAAAGAAAGGATGATTTTTAATGAAAGATTACTTAGGAATTGAAAGTGTAAGAGCACTAGAGGTATTAGACTCAAGAGGAAACCCAACAGTTCAGGTAGAAGTAGTAACAGAAGGAGGATTTACAGGAGTAGCAATGGTTCCATCAGGAGCATCAACAGGAAGTTTTGAAGCAGTAGAATTAAGAGATGGAGACAAAGATAGATACTTAGGAAAAGGTGTATTAAAAGCAGTAGAAAATGTAAACAAAAAAATCAGCAAAGAATTAGAAGGAATGAATGTTTACGAACAAGCTAAAATAGACAAAATGATGATTGAATTAGATGGAACAGATAATAAAGGAAAATTAGGAGCTAATGCAACACTTGGAGTATCACTTGCAGTTGCAAAAGCAGCGGCAGCATCTTTAGGAATGAGCTTATATAATTACATAGGTGGAGTAAATGCAAAAGAATTACCAGTTCCAATGATGAACATTATGAACGGTGGAAAACATGCAGATAGTAGTTTAAGTGTACAAGAATTTATGATTATGCCAGTAGGAGCAAAAACATTTAGTGAATGTATGAGAATGGGTGTAGAAGTATACCATAATTTAAAGAAAGTATTAAAATCAAAAGGATATTCAACTGGTGTTGGAGATGAAGGTGGATTTGCACCAAACTTAGGAAGCGAAGAAGAAGCTGTTGAATTAATATTAGAAGCTATTAGACAAGCTGGATATAAACCAGGAGAAGATGTATGCTTAGCATTAGATGTTGCAGCAACAGAAATGTATGATGAAGCAAAGAAAATAGGAAAAGATGGATATTACTTCTGGAAAACAGACGAATTCAAAACAAAAGATGAAATGATAGACTTTATAGTTGGTTTAGCAGAAAAATATCCTATAATCTCAATTGAAGATGGCTTAGCAGAAGAAGATTGGGAAAGCTGGAAAAAACTAACTGAAAGAATTGGAGATAAAATTCAATTAGTTGGTGATGATCTATTTGTAACAAACATCAAACGTTTACAAAAAGGAATTGATAACAAAACAGCAAATAGTATTTTAATTAAATTAAACCAAATTGGAACATTAACAGAAACATTAGATGCTATTGAACTTGCAAAAAGAAATGGTTACACAGCTGTAGTTTCTCATAGAAGCGGTGAAACAGAAGACACAACATTAGCAGATGTAGCAGTAGCAACAAATGCAGGACAAATAAAAACAGGAGCACCATGTAGAACAGACCGTGTTGCAAAATACAATCGTTTACTAAACATAGAAGATGAACTAGGAGATGTAGCAGTATTTAGAGGAAGAAAAGCAATAAAATAATTCAAATCTAATATGGGGCACATGAACAAGTGTCCCAATTTTATTGCAAATTTTGCCGGAAAGATTTTTATAAAAACAAAGAAAAATATTGACAAAATAAAAAACAAGTAATATTAAAGTTGATTAAATTACTATATCAAAAAAAGAAGCTTAAAAGTGTAATTAGTTTTAACTATAGCTCTAAGCTTCTTTTCTATTATGCCTATACATAAAATTTCCGCAATTTTAATTAGGCATACTGAACATTAACGCAATAATTAGAAAATTTTGAAAAAACGTTGACAAAACAAGGAATATAATGGTAAAATATATAGCGTTAATGTGTAAAAATTAGGAGGTGAAATAAAAAGTGCCAACAATAAACCAATTAGTAAGAAAAGGTAGAAAAACAAGTACAACAAAATCTACAGCTCCAGCTCTACAAAAAGGATTTAACTCAAAGTTAAATAGACAAACAAACAACAGAGCACCACAAAAAAGAGGAGTATGTACAGTTGTAAAAACAGTTACACCTAAAAAACCAAACTCAGCTTTAAGAAAAGTAGCCAGAGTTAGACTTTCAAATGGATATGAAGTTACTTCTTATATTCCAGGTATTGGACACAACTTACAAGAGCACAGTGTTGTTCTTATAAGAGGAGGAAGAGTAAAAGACCTTCCAGGTGTTAGATACCACATTATAAGAGGAACTTTAGATACAGCAGGGGTTAAAGACAGAATGCAAGGAAGATCTAAATATGGAGCTAAACGCCCTAAGAAATAAAATTTCTTAAATATATTTGGATTTAAAATGGTGCATATAACTACTTACTAATATTTAAGGCT
>JBJFFF010000211.1:0-4452 GCA_051891455.1 Clostridia bacterium
TACCTTCTACTACTTCGTCTCCCTCGCTTGTAAGCTTGTACCCTTCTTCTGTAACTGTTTCAACAAATGGAACTTTTTCTTCTGATTTTTGCTCTAGCTCCACTTCATTTAAAAAATTAATTAAGTCCTCTTTTTTTAATTTAGAAATATTCTTCAATCCTTTCTCTTTCGCTAATTCTTTTAGTTCTTGTAAAGATAGCTCTTCATAATTCATAAATATTTGCCCCCTATATAATTTTTTTCATGGAAATTTCAAAGAATTTAAAAGTTTTAGATTTTAATACTACATATAAGGTAGGCTTATCACCTACCCTATTATTATTTGTTTTTATCTATATATACTTTTTCGTTTGGTAAATACATATCTAATTTTTCTCTTGCAATTTCTTCTATATATTTTTCTGAATTTATATTACTTTTTGTTTCTTTTAATGTTTCTTGGTATGCTAGTTTTGTTTCTATTTCTTCTTGATAATATTCTTGTGATGTTTTATAAGAATTTAGCGTCTTTTGTTGATTTATAAATATACACATTACATATATAGTAATTCCAATAAAACATATTTTTTTTATTAACTTCATAAGGTTAGTTTTCTTTTTCATTTGTCTCTCTCCGAAAATAAATTCTCTAATATATAATTCAACAAAATCAGCCTAAATCCTTTTTATTTTTTAATCTTTTTGTAAGAATTTAGGGAAAATTGCATATTATTCTTCTACCTTTACCTTTTTATGTTTTATCTTAAAAGATGGTAATTTTATTTTTTTAAATCCATTTTTAAAACTAATACAGATAAAAACAATTGGTTTAAAAAATATCTTTTTAAATAATTTACATATAAATTTAATAGGAATAATTACTATAAAATTAATTATTTTCTTTATAATAGAAATTATAAATACGCATATTTTCATAAATACTTTACTAAATATAAGTAAATAAAGTAGAAGTCCTATAAATATTCCTAAAAATAAATAAAATCTTAATTCTCCATTATTGAATTTAAAAATGGAATATAATATTAATAATCCTATAATAATTCCAAACAGAACATCTTCTATATATGTAACAAAATCTGGTGTTTTAAAACTTTTTCTTAAAATTCTAAAACCATCAAAAATAATTCCTATTAAGAAACCATTTAATATAAAAGCTATAAAAACATACATTTGATTTTGCAAATTATCACCTTATTTAAATATCTTACTAAACAATGAACCCTCTTTACCTACATTAGTTTTTTCAGAATACGCTAAATTAATAATTTTTCCTTCTACAGTAACTTCCTCTGTGTCTGTACTTAATTTATTTATTCTTAAATTATCTCCTTTAACAGTAAGTAAGCCTAGTTCAGTTTCAACTATAACCATTTGGTCGTCGAAACTTAAAACATCTAAAACTCCTGTTATATTTAATTTTTCTCTGTTCTCTAATATTAAATTTTGAATAACATTACTGTTTATGATTTTTTTATCCTCAAACCCCATACTTATACACTCCTTTGTTTTGTGGTATAAGATATAATATTCAGGACTTGTCTAGTTTAGAACAAAAATGTGTTAATTATATAAGATAAAAAAATATGCCCCAGCAAGTATACCTGCTGGGGTGATTATTAATTTTCTATATTGTTTACGATATCTTGTATTATGCTTGCTTTTTCTTCTTTATCATCTTTTTCTGGTGCTTCATATGTTTCTTCTAGTTGTTTTATTAATGATTGCAGTTTTGCCATGTCTCTTCCTATCATTTCCCAATTATTGCTCTGGTTCGATTCTACTAGGTTTTTATTTGCTTTTATTATTTCTAAAATTAGTGCATCTAAGTCGTTTGATTCTATTTCTATACTGACCGCTTCTTGTGATAATAAGTTGTTTAGCGCTTCGTTTAGATTATTTCCAATTGCAACTTTATTTCCAGATGCTACTACTACCTTCTTAAGAATTGGCACTGGTTCTTGATTCTTTTCATTTAGCATTAGTTGATAAATTGGCTCTACATATAGCAATGTATTATTAATTGGTACTACAATTATATTTTTAGTTATTTTAGTTCCAGTAACATTTAGCGCTTCTATTTCTTTTGATATTTTCTCATCTTGCTCTATTAATGCATCTAATTGTATTGTTCCAAGTATTGCTGTATCTGTTTTAAATTTATAAACTGTTAGTTTTGAGCCTTGAGAATTGGCATCATATGTTCCTACTAAATATGAATTTATATTTTGTTTTCCTTTAATAGTATATGGTACTACAAGTCCTAATTCTGCATCCACGCTATTAACTGTTTTTACTATTGTATAGTAACTATCTATTTGTGTTCCACTTAAACTTGTAACTTTACTTGTATTTTCTGTTGCAATTGTCCAAATATCGTCTGCTCTATATAAAACTTCTGCTTGTACATCATGGTATATTTCTAACATTTCTGCTTGCACGTCATAAAGGAATTTAGGGTATACTATATGCTCTGCTATATCTTCTGGTAATTTTTCGTCTGGTGCTTCAAATAGCTCAGAATACATTTTCGCATATGCCATTATTATTGGGTCTGTTCTATCTGTTATATAGAATTTCATTGTTCCGCCATAAGCATTTATTAACACTTTTACAGAATTTCTAATGTAATTAATTTCTTTTGTAGTTCCATCTGAAAACTTAATATCTGTTTTTTGTGAATATGGGTATTGGTTCGATACTGTGTATGCATCTAATACCCAAACAAGCTCGCCATCCTCTGTTACAACTATATATGGATCTTCATCATATATTAGGTATGGCATAACTGTTTTTGCTCTTTCTATTATATTTCTGCTTGTGATTATTGAACTATTACCCGTTGTATCTTCAGAAAAAGCAAGTTTCAAGTTTCCTTCTTTTATTCCTAGTATTAATCTATCTAAGAAATTTAGAGTTAATCCGGCTTTTCCATCATAAGTATTATAACTATTGGTTGTACTTGTTAATGGATAATCATATTCTACTGTTTTGTCTTTATTTATTACTATACTCGTATTTGTTTGCATGCCAAAATAAATTCTTGGCTGTGTGATGGCTATTCCATCATCTGTTTCAATAAATCCACTTTTTATATAGTCTAAATTTCCTGACCCCTCTGTTTTTGAAGCAGATGTAACAATTACACCATAGCCATGAGTATATTCATAAGTTTTTGAATTATATGTTCTTGTTTCATTACTTAATATTTCTCTTGGGCTAATATATACTAGTGTTTTTTCACCGTCTATTTCATATAACCCAACTTTTGTGTTTTTGTATGTATAATATCCCAAATTTGTTTGATATTCTTCTAAATGTGTTAAAACAGTGTCTTCATTTAATATATTTACATTATTAACTACATCTTTGTTTTGTTCTATATCTTCAGTTGTTATTGTCCCACTGTTTTCAATTTCTATTTCCTCTGTGTTTATGTTATACGCATTTTTGGTATATTCGATACTATAACTTATGTATTCTTTTTCTTTGTCTAATTCATCAGAATTTACATATATTAAATCTACTCCAACCATCAATAAAAACAATACTATTAAATATGCTGGAATTATTGCGATTGCTATATTCATTTTTTTATATTTATGTTGTCTAAAGTATATTAAAGCAAACACTAAGCAAATCAAAATTAATATAGCAAAGAATCTATATCCCCACACTTTAACTGTAACATCTACTAATCCTGCCCCAGTTAATTCAATATTTTCTCCTACAGTTATATATTCGTCAAATACTGTGTCTTGCACTTTCATTATAATAAAAACTGAAGATAGTACAACTATAATAACAACGCTTACTATTAATTGTTTTATAAATGCACTCTTCTTTAGAGTTTCCATATTAATTCCTTCATCAAAGAATTTATTAAAAACAATAATATAATATGCTGCAACATATAATGTTAAAATAGCAACTAGTCCAATTAAATACAAAACCATAGTTTCTATAAATGGTTTTTGAAACACAAAATATCCAATATCTAAATTAAAAATTGGGTCTGTTTTAGCAAACCAAGTACTATTAAAAGCTAGAATTGCTTTTTGTGTAATTGTATTTGTTACAAATAACCCAGCAATGATACCAAACAATAATGAAATAGATTTGTTTGGTAGCTTTGGCATTTCTTTTTTATCTTCTTCAAAAAATTTTTTTAATCCTTTTTTTATAATCACAGTTGCTATATATGTGGAAATATATGCTATGGCAAATCCACATATAAAGACTATAACCTTTTGTTTTAGATTTTCTTTAAATATTTCTACATATTCTTCGCCTATTCCTAATATGTGTAAATATTCGCCTCTTATTGTTACGTACATGACTAAAGAAAATATTATTAGTAATGATATAACAAATATTTTTCTTTTTTTGTTTTTCATAGTTACCTCCTCGTATAATGAACATATAGTCCATTATATATTTTTTTATTTAAAAATT
>JBJFFF010000212.1:0-4447 GCA_051891455.1 Clostridia bacterium
AATGTAGCAAACACAGGTATGGCATACAGCATGCGGAGCAAACAAACAAATCATTATAATAATTGCAAACATTGCAATCATATGTATACTATTATATTTTCTAATAAAAAGATACAAGAACATAAGTAATTTAATAAAAGTATCTCTAATAATGATAATTAGTGGAGGTTTAAGCAATTTAATAGATAGACTTTCTAGAGGATATGTAGTAGACTATATTGATATAAATCAAATATTTGATTACCCAGTGTTTAATATAGCAGATATATGTGTTGTAATTGGTGTGATTTTACTTGTAGGATATATAATAGTAAACATAATAAAGAAACAGGAGAATGAGTCAAAGTGAAAGAATATAAAGTATTAAATGAAAATTGTAGATTAGATAAATATATATCTGAAAAAGATTGTGATTTATCTAGAGCAACAATTCAAAAATTAATTACAGATGAAAAAATTTTAGTAAATGGTAAAAAAACAAAAAATTCATATAAAGTAAGTCCCGAGGACATTATTACAATTGAAGAAATTGAAGTAAAAGAAGACACATACTTAAAACCTCAAAAAATGGATTTAGATGTAATTTATGAAGATGATGACATAATAATAGTGAATAAAGAAAAAGGAATTGTAGTACATCCAGGAAATGGCAACCCAGATGGAACGCTTGCAAATGCTATATTAGAAAGATGTAAAGATAGTTTATCTGGAATAGGAGGAACAATTAGACCAGGAATAGTACATAGAATAGATAAAGATACTTCTGGACTAGTAATAATAGCAAAAAACGATAATGCGCATATAAAAATAAGTAAACAAATACAAGAAAGAAAAGTAAGTAAAACCTATATAGCATTAGTAAGAGGAGTAATTAAAGAAAACGAAGCCACAATTAATATGCCAATAGGAAGAAGCACAAAAGACAGAAAAAAAATGGCAGTAACAAAAAATGGAAAAGAAGCAATAACACACTTTAAAGTAATAAAAAGATATGAAGGATTCACACTATTAGAAGTAAAAATAGAAACAGGAAGAACGCACCAAATAAGAGTACACTTAGCAGAAATAGGTTATCCAATAGTAGGGGATGAAGTATACTCAAATGGAAAAAATCCATTTAATGTAAAAGGGCAAATGTTACACGCAGCAAAACTAGAATTTGTGCACCCAACAACAAACCAAAAAGTAACCTACGAAGCCCCATTGCCAAGGTATTTTCAAAATATATTAGATAAGTTAGAAAATAGTAATTTGGAGGTGAGAGGTGGGATGTGGGAAGTGTGATTGGTAGGGGCAAATCTTCGAAGAAGTTACCCTAAAATCGCACCTCGCACTTCTCACTTCGCACTTCAGTTTGCAAAAGCCAACGCTTTTGTAAACTACAATTTATATAGAAGAAAAGGAAGATTTATGGAAGAAGAAATTCGTTTGCAAAAATATCTGGCATCCCAAGGCATTGCCTCAAGAAGAAAATGTGAAGAATATATAACACAGGGAAAATTAAAAATAAATGGGGAAACAGTGAAAGAATTGGGGATAAAAGTAAATCCAAACAAAGTAAAAATAGAATTTAATGGAAAAGAAATAAAAAACACCCATGAGCCACATGTGTATATATTATTAAATAAACCCATAGACTATGTAACAACAGTAAAAGACCAATTTGGAAGAAACTCAGTATTAGACTTAATAAAAATAAATAGAAGAATAGTACCAGTAGGAAGGCTAGACATGTACACATCAGGAGCACTAATATTAACAGATGACGGAGACTTCGTATATAAAATAACACATCCAAAACATGAAATAACAAAAACATATACAGTAACGTTAAAAGGAATACCAACATCTGAAGAAATAAAAGAGCTAGAAACTGGAGTAGACATTGGAGGATTTATAACCAGCAAAGCAAAAGTAAAAATATTAAAAACAGACGAAGAAGTGGGAACTTCAAGACTAGAAATAACAATACATGAAGGCAAAAATAGGCAAATAAGAAAAATGTGTGAAGCAATAAACAAAAAAGTATTAGCACTGCATAGAAGCAAAATAGGAAATATTGGAGTAAAAGACCTAAAAATCGGCACATGGAGGTACCTAACCACAACAGAAGTGGAATTATTATTAAAATAAATTGTAGTTTGCAAAAGCGTTGGATTTTACAAACTGAAGTGTGAAGTGCGAAGTGTGAGGTGCGATTTTAGGGTAATTTCTTCGAAGATTTTCCCTTACCAATCACACTTCCCACCTCCCACCTCTCACTTTCAAATCACAAAAGAAAGGATGGAAAATCACATGAATTATCCTAAACTCATACCAAAGAACTGGAACGATAACCTAAAAGAAGGAGACATTGTAGCAGGAACAGTTACAAATATAAAGCCATATGGAGCCTTTGTAAAATTAGAAGGAGGAGTAACAGGACTTTTGCACATAGAGGACATATCAGTTGCAAGAATAAAATCTCCAAAAGAAAGACTAAATATTGGACAAAATATAAATATTATGATAAAATCAATAGACAAAGAAAATAAAAGAATACTTTTAACATATAAAGAATTACTTGGAACTTGGGAAGAAAACGCTAAAGAAATATCTTCAGGAATGACAATAAAAGGCATTGCAAGAGAAGTAGAGAAATTCAATAATGGAATATTTATTGAACTAAAACCAAATTTAGTAGGACTAGCAGACTATAAACCCAATATCCAATATGGGCAAGATGTAGATGTATATGTAAAAAAAATAATACCAGAAAAGAAAAAAATAAAATTAAAAATCATTTAATAAACAAATTACTGAAGTGATTAAACTGTATTTTTAGATGAAAGTAGGCCAACGCAGGAGCTTATATATTTTATTTTTAGAGCGATTCCGGGGCGACCGCCTTAGAAAATGTTTGAACGTAAGTGAATTACATTTTCTAGGATGGGGCAGCGAAAAAAATAAAATATATAACTCCGACAAGATTGGCCGGAAAGTATAGTTATAATTTGAAAGGAGTAGATGATTATGGTATCAGATGAAGAAATAAAAACGGAGGTATCTCCATTTGCAATGAGAGAAGGAGAAATAAAAACATTTGATGGAAAAGATGGATATGTATCAATGAATCAAATAATAAACAAAATAAATGTTGGTCATATTACAGACATTCATTTTAAAATATTAGAATTAGTAAATAAATTTGAATTTATAACTTCAAGACAACTATATCAACTTTTAGAACAGCAAGGAGAAGATATAAAATCACAAGATAAACTAAACAATAAATTAGAACAATTAGTAAAAACAAAAATACTAACTAGATATTTCTTTACAGCAGAAGATGGAAAAGGAATATATAGAATATATTGCCTAGAAAAAATGGGAAAATATTTATTAAACTCTAGAGGAATTGAATGTAAATGGCAACCAACAGATAATACAAAACCAGTAGGAATGATAAAGAAAAGACTAGCTGGAAACCAAATAATAATTGCATATTTAAGAAAAGTAGAAGCATTTGATAGCTATGAAGTAAAGCCTAATATTACAGCTAAAATGACAGGAAAAACTTTTAAAGCGCAAGGAGCAGTAAAAATAGCAAAAGCAGGAAAATCAATTAGCCTATTATTTGAAGTAGTAAGAAGAGAAGAAGATTGGCAAAAAAAATTAATAGAAAGAATGAGATTATACAAAGACTTTTATGAAAACTTTGTACCGTTTGATTCTGGATATGAAATAAAACCTCAAATAGTAATAGTATGTGAAGACGATAGACACATGGTAGAAGCATTTAAAGAAATAATAACAAATGGGCTAGAAATAAAAGGAGTAAAACTATGTTTTACAACAGACTTAAGACAAAATGATACACACCTAAGCAAAAGTCTGGTAGAATTCAAAATGGACGAAGAAACAAAAAAATACAAAGTAGAAACATTAGAATTAAAAATATTAGAATAATTATTTTTGAAAGGCAGACAATGATGTCTGTCTTTTCCATTTTTTATTTTCTATAAATCTTGACTTTTAAAATAATAAGACATATACTAAACCATAGGAAAAACATTTTTAGAAAGGAGAATTTTTAAGTGGAGGATTTAATTGAAATTAGATGGCATGGTAGAGGTGGACAAGGTGCAAAAACTGCATCATTACTTTTAGCAGATGCAGCATTTAATACAGGAAAATATATACAAGGATTCCCAGAATATGGGCCAGAAAGAATGGGAGCACCAATTACGGCGTATAACAGAATAAGTACAAAACCAATAACAATTCATAGTAATATATATGAACCAGATTATGTAGTTGTAGTAGATGATAGTTTATTAGAAGCTGTTGACGTAACAGCAGGACTTAAAAAAACAGGAGCAATAGTAATAAACTCAAGCAAAGATAATAATTACTTAAAAGAAAAATTAAAAGGATATGAAGGAGAAATATATAAAATAGATGCAAG
>JBJFFF010000213.1:0-4436 GCA_051891455.1 Clostridia bacterium
ATAACTTATTGTTTTAAACTGTACGAAGATAGTAAGTGTTAATGCGCAAAACATAATTCCTATTATTATTGAAATTATAAGTTGTTCTTTTTTTATTTTCACTATTTATCACCTCTTGCTAGATGGGCATCACTATATACCCCATTATATTTAGGTATTACTATGTCATCACCTATGTCATCACTACTTTGTATTTCAACATCAATCCCTTCATTTGCCATCAATTGTAAATAGCCTCCTGGTCTTATTAATGTGTTATATATAGCTGTTGAACAGATTGCTTTTATCGTAATGGGTACTGTAATTACTTGTCCATTTACTCTTATAATATTTCCATCACATCTAATTGCTGTTGTACTTGTTACCCTGTGGTCATTTATTGAAACTGCTTCCGCACCTGCATTAAATAATTCATTTACTACTTGAAGTAAATCTTCTTCATGAACTAAATATTGTGATACATTTAACACATCTCCTTCAACATTTCTGTTATCATCTAATTTAATTATTATTCCTTCACCTTTTACTTCTGTAAGGCCTAATAACATATTATTTTCTTTTAATTCTTTTTCCGCTTCTGTTGCTTCTTTGTTCCCTGCAGTTGCCATTATTCTAACTTTTTCAAGTTTTTTTTCTGCTTTTTCTAATTGTTCATATAAATTATCATATTTTTCTTGTTCACTAAGTACTTCATCTATTAATTCACTATTAGAAGATAATGTTGTTCCAACAGAATTTTCCATATCATTTACTGTTTTCATTTGAGTAAATATTGCAATTACTAATACTAAGCAAACAATCCCTAAAACAATAGCTGCTTTTTTATTTTTTGTCATTTTTATACACCTTCTTCCCTAAAATCTTCTCTAAAAAATACTTTGTTTAAATCTTTAACAAAGATTTCCCCTTTTACTCCTACATTGTCTTCAAGTACTGCCTTTAACATAATAAACTTGTCATCTATATTACTTGAGTCTCCAAAATGTATTATTTTATTTTCGCTTTCCATAGTAATTAGAAAATCTCTTTCATTTTCTATATTTATATCAGATATTTTTTTGTCTAGTTCTTTTTCTTCAGCAGTTTTTACTATTTGTATAACTGTATTCAATTTTTTTAAATCTGCTTCCTCTAATCTTTGCCCTGGTTCAAGGTTTTCCGTTACATATCCTATAATTATTGGAACTTCTAACTTTGTTTCACTAATTTCAAGTATATATCCTTGATTATTTATGTATGCATATTTCTCATCTAATAAAAGCATATAAGTCGCCACACGTTCTGTAACTTCAATTTCAATTGTTCCGATCTAATTTTCTATGTATAGCCACAGTTTCTATATAAGGATTTTGTTTTATATTTTCCTCTATACTAATTTTAAAAAATTTAAACATATTTTCATCTGCTTGTAAGGTTGATAATTCTTTTATTTTCTCAGTTGAAATTTTATTATTATTCATTACTTTTATTTCTTTTATATTAAATATGTCTGATA
The DNA here is from genome assembly GCA_051891455.1 of Clostridia bacterium. Classification (GTDB taxonomy): domain Bacteria; phylum Bacillota; class Clostridia; order TANB77; family CAG-508; genus UMGS1933. The sequence continues at coordinate 1,496 of JBJFFF010000213.1, forward strand.
AAAGGATTAAAGTTATTGCTACTAAAGCTAAAACCAAAAGGCTTGTCCATTTTAAAATTTTTAATCTCTTTTTTTTCTTTTTTGAAATATTCTGTTTTTTCCCTTTTGGTATACTTTTCTTTTTTTCTTGCAAATTAATCAAACCTCCTTGTTGTATATTCTATTGTAGGGGCAGGGTTCCACCCCTGCCCTAGGGCGGACTTTGGGGCCCGCCCCTACAATTTATTGCACCAATTTTATTTGTGCATTTAATTTTTTTAACTTTTTATCAAAATTTTCATATCCTCTTAATATATGAGAAATATTGTCTACTTTACTTTGCCCCCTTGCTGCAAGTGCTGCCGTGCATAATGCTGCTCCACCTCTTAGGTCAGAAGCCTCCATTTCTGCTCCATGTAATCTTTTACTTCCTTTTACAATTGCAATTTTTCCTTCAACTGATACTTTTGCGCCCATTTTTTTTAGTTCATTTAAATATTTAAATCTATTATCAAATATGTTTTCTACTATAACAGAAGTTCCTTTTGCAGTTATTAGCATTGCTCCAAAAACAGATTGCATATCTGTAGGGAAACCTGGGTATGGCATAGTTTTTATATCTACTGCTTTTAATTTTTTAGGAGCTATTATTTCTATTTCAGATTTTTCTTGTTTTATTTTTGCTCCCGCTTCCTCCAATTTTGATGTAATTGATTTTATATCATCATTATTTACATTATGTATAATTGAATTTCCACCAGTAATTGCGGTCATACAAAGGAAAGTTCCTACTTCTATTCTATCTGGCATAATATTATAGCTTACATTTTTAAGTTCTTTTACACCTTGTATTCTAATAACATTTTCTCCCGCTCCACTTACTTTTGCACCCATCCTATTTAAAAACTTCTGCAAATCTACAATTTCAGGCTCCATTGCAGCATTTGTTATTGTAGTTTCTCCTTCTGCAAGAACTGATGCTAACATTATATTTTCAGTTACTCCAACAGATGGAAAGTCTAAGTGTATATCTGCTCCAATTATTTTATCAGCACTACATATTATATAACCAGATTCTTCTTCTATATTAATTCCTAGTTTTCTTAATGATTTTATATGTAGGTCTATTGGTCTTGCTCCAATGTCACATCCCCCTGGATAAGAAAATACTGCTTTTCTAAATCTTCCTAATACTGCTCCTGCAAGTATTACAGAAGATCTTAATTTGTGCATTAACTCTTTGGGTATTTCTGTTTTTTCCATACTTCCAGAGTCAATAATTATTTTACCATTTTTCCTATCTGTTTTGCAACCTAAAATCCTTAAAATTTCTAAAGTTATTTTTATATCTTGAATATTTGGTACATTATAAAGAATTGTATTTTTTCCATTTAAAATACTTGCCGCAATTATTGGAAGTGATGCATTTTTTGAACCTGATGCGCTTATTTCTCCTTCTAACTTATTCCCGCCTTCAATTATGTACTGTGCCATTATTTACACCTTCCTTTATGTGATATATTATGCAAATTTATTAAAAAAGGTTAAAAAATGGAAAAGAGAACTGCTCTTTTCCATTTTTATAGTTATATAAATAGATTTACCATATACACCACATATAAGCTAAAATAAACTAATCCTTTGGTTCTGTTTATTTTGTTTTTTGGAGGGATTATTGAAAACATCCATAATAATAATGTCCCCATTATCATAAACGCCATATCTTTATTATAACTTAAATCATATTCTATTGGTTTTATTATTGCAGATGTTCCAATTATTAATAGCATATTAAAAATGTTTGACCCTAAAATATTTCCTATTGCAATATCACTTTCATTTTTTAGTCCAGCTGTAATACTTGTAACTAATTCTGGCAAACTTGTTCCTATTGCGAGTATTGTTATACTTATTACTTTTTCACTTAAATTCAAAGTTTCAGCAATTTTTACAGCATTATTTACAGTTAAATCTCCACCAATTCTAAGTCCTATAATTCCAAGCGCAATATAAAATATACTTTTTAGTGTAGATTGTTTTACTTCTATATTTTCATTTTTCTCTTCATCTTTTTGAAGTTCTTTGGATATAATAAAAGTATATACAATAAAAAGAGCAAACAATATAATTAAATAAATTCCTTTTATTCTAGTTATAGTAGTTCCTATATTGCATAAAGTTACAAAAACTATTGTTATAAACAAACAAATTGGTATTTCTATAAATTTTGTTTCTTTTTTTAGAGGGATTGCTTTTAATATAGCACTTACTCCTAAAATTAAAAATAAATTAGATATATTGCTACCTACAACATTCCCTATTGTAAGGTTTGAACGTCCTTCTAATGCAGAAGTTACACTAATAAACAATTCTGGCATAGAAGTTCCAATAGATACAATTGTTAGACCTATTACTATTTCTGAAATATTAAATTTTTTGGCTATGCTACTTGAACCAGTTACTAAAAAATCTGCACCTTTAATTAATAGCACAAAACCTACTATTATTAGAATTATTTGTATAAACATCTGGTTTCTCCTAAATTTAAATAATAATTTGCATACTATTTTTAATATTCCCATTTTTTATTGACTTTATGTTTATTTTATTATATATTCCATTTTAGAAAGAAGGGATGTTATGAATTTAGATGAAGCAATTGCAATCTGCAAATCTGCCTTAATAAAGTCTTATGCTCCATATAGTAATTATCATGTTGGAGCTGCCTTAGTTTGTAAATCTCGGTAAAATTTATTCTGGATGTAATATTGAAAATCATGGTATAATGGCTATTTGTGCTGAAAGAGTTGCTTTTACGAAAGCTATTTCTGAAGGTGAAAAAGATTTTGATTATATTGTTGTCTGCGGAGGAAAAAATGTAGAAAATTTAGAAGACTGCCTTCCTTGTGGATATTGCAGGCAATTTATGACTGAATTTGTAGATAGTGATTTTAAGGTTTAT
>JBJFFF010000214.1:0-4429 GCA_051891455.1 Clostridia bacterium
TTATGGCTGCTTTAAACAGGCTTCCTCTTACTTCTTTAAAATGCTTGCAAAAAACAATACAATAATTATAATAAAAGTAGAATTATTTTAGGGATGAATAATTATAAAGATGAATACTTTAAAAATTTTTTAAAATAAAATAAAAAAAACTATTGACATTTTTGAGTGCATATAATATCTTATAATAAGTTAGAGTTAAGAAATATTAAGGAGGTGTAAAAACCCATGGAAATATTTGATAAGGTTAAAGAAATTATCATAGAACAACTTGGGGTTGCTGAAGATGCAGTTACAGAAGAAGCAGCTTTTATAGATGATTTAGGAGCAGATTCTTTAGACATAGTAGAATTAATAATGGCATTAGAAGAAGAATTTGATTTAGAAATTCCAGATGCAGAAGCAGAAAAAATAGTAACTGTAGGAGATGCTGTTGAATACATAAAAGAAAATGCGTAAAATATATTCAATTATTATTAAAAAATTGTCAATTCATTTGACAATTTTTTTATATCTTGATAATATATATGTGACAAATCAAAGGAGAAAAGAACATGAAATTATATCCCGACTTATATCTAAACAATGTAAAAGAAATAACATTGGAAATTCTAAAGAAAAATAAAATAAAAGGTTTAATATTAGATGTAGATAACACTTTAATTGACTATGATAAAAACCTAATGGAAGGTGCAAAACAGTGGTGCGACAATTTAAAACAAAGTGGTATAAAAATTTGCATTTTATCAAACACAAACAAAATAAAAAAAGTTGCAAAAGTTGCAAAAACATTGGATTTAGAATATATTTATTTTGCACATAAACCAAATAAAAAAGGTTTTTATAAAGCCCGAGAATTGTTAGGCTTAGAATTAGGTGAAATTGCAACAGTTGGGGACCAAGTATTTACCGATGTTTTAGGCGGAAACAGAGTAGGAATGTTCACAATCCTTACAAAACCAATTGATAAAAGGGATATTGCATTAACAAAGATAAAAAGACCATTTGAAAAAGTGGTAATAAAAAAATACTTAAAAAACAAAGGAGAAAAATAAAATGTACATAAATGATATAAACATATTGTATTACGTATTAGTTGGAATAGCAGGGGTAATTGTTGGATGCTTTGTAGACTACTGTAATAAAATGTTTCTAGAAGAAGAAAAAATCTTATCTAAAAAGAATTTAAAAGAGTATACAAAAACTTCTAAACCAAACTATATCTTGATGGTAATTACAACAATAGCATATATAGCATTACTATATAAATTTGGAAGCACGGATTTAATAAAATTTAGTATGTATATCTGTTTAATACCAATGCTTCTATCTGCATTTGTAGTAGATTATAAAGAACAAATAATACCAAATAGATTAAATTTAACCATGTTTGAAATAGGACTAGTATTTGTATTTATATATGGAATGACTAATTTAAGTATAGCTATAAACATGTTACTTGGAATGATTGTAGGAGGGGGAATTTTTCTACTTATTACATTAATAGGTGGTGCTATTGCTGGAAAAGAAGCAATGGGACTACGGAGATGTAAAACTAATGGGAGCATTAGGCTTATACTTTGGATTTGCAAGCACAATAACAATATCTATAATGTCATTTCTAATAGGAGCAATAGTTAGTATATTACTTATGATTATTAAGAAAAACAAAATGGACAGTTACATACCATTTGGACCATTTATAGTATGCGCAGCAATCATAAGCATATTTGTACCATTTGATATAATATTTGCAGTCTTAATGAAGATTTTTTCATTGGGATTATACAAATAAGTTAGTAGATAACAAAATTTCAAGAAGTGTGAAGTGAGAAGTGGGAAGTGAGATTGGAGCTGTTTCTTCGAAGATAAACAATTTTTCACACCTCACACATCTCACCTCGCACTTCAGATAGGGGGAGTGTTATTAATGAACGAAAAAATTAGACACTTAAGAGAAAAATTAAAAGCCTTAAATTTAGATGGAATGATAGTCTCAAACCCAGTAAGCATAAAATATTTATGCAATATAGAAGTAGATGGATTGCTTTTAATAACACGAAAAGAAAACATATTTCTAACATACACCATGTATTTAGAAATGGTGAAATCAACACTTACCATAAATGACGAAGTAATAGTTGCAGATTTTAGAGACATAGGAAAAGATGAATACGAAAACTTTTTCTTGTTCTGCGAAAATGTTGGTTTTGAAGAAAATTATGTTACATATAAAGAATATCAATATTTAAAACAAAAGTATAAAATAAATAATTTTGCAGAAACTGAAGAAATAATAGAAAAATTAAGAGAAGTAAAAGATAGTGATGAAATTAGAAATATAAAAAGAGCATGTGAAATAACAGATGCATGTTTTGAACATTTAAAAAGCTTTATAAAGATAGGTAAAACAGAAAAAGAGATTGCATTTGAAATAGAAGTGTTTTTTAAAACACACGGAGCAGATGGACTAGCCTTTGATACAATTGTTGCAATTGGTGAAAATTCTGCAAATCCACATTGGATTCCAACTGATAGACAAGTTAAAATGGCAGAACCAATATTAATAGATATGGGTTGCAAATATAATGGTTATGCATCAGATATGACTAGAATGATGTTTGTTGGTTGTATATTAGAAGAAACTAAAAGAGTTTATGATTTAGTACTAAAAAATGATGAAAATGTAATATCTCAAATAAAAGAGTATGAAAGCATAAAAACAATGGCACAAATGGTAGAAAGTGATTTTAAATTAAATAATTATACACTAATTCATGCATTAGGGCACGGAGTAGGCTTAGAAACACATGAAAGACCATATATCACAGCAAGAAACGATACATTTTTAAAAGAAAATATGGTAATAGCAAATGAGCCAGGAATATATTTGCCAGGAAAATATGGAATAAGAATAGAAGACACGATTTTAGTTACAAAAAATGGGTGTGAAATATTAACAAAAAGCCCAAAAACGTATACGGTAATTTAGTTTAGATCATTTAGATGTGTGAGGTGAGATGTGTGAAGTGTGATATTTTTTTCACACCTCCCACTTCGCACTTCCCACATCAAAAAAATACTATAAAATTTATGTGTTTACTTCAATAGTAATTCATAACATAATTTCTTACAAATTAGGTATAATATAAAAAGGGGGTTGCAAAAACCTAGATTTTATAGTAAAATATATGGAGTTAAAAATATTAAAGAAAGAAGGAGAAATTTATGGCAGAAGTTTACATGGCAGGAGATGTTAGAAACGGAACAACATTTGAAATGGATGGATCTGTATATAAAGTAGTTGAATTCCAACACGTAAAACCAGGAAAAGGAGCAGCATTTGTTAGAACAAAATTAAAAAACGTAATAAATGGATCAGTTTTAGAAAAAACATTTAATCCATCAGAAAAATTACAAGGTGCAGAAATAGAAAAGAAAGATATGCAATACCTATATAATGATGGAGACTTATATTATTTCATGGATAATGAAACATATGAGCAATTACCAATTAACAAAGAAGAATTAGGAGACACATTAAAATACTTAAAAGATAACATGATAGTTAAAATTTTATCTTTTAAAGGAAAAGTATTTGCAGTTGAACCACCAATATTTGTGGAATTAGAAGTTACATATACAGAACCAGGTTTTGCAGGAAATACTGCAGGAGCAGGACAAACAAAACCAGCAGAATTAGAAACAGGTTATAAAATAAATGTTCCACTATTTGTAAATACTGGAGATGTAATAAGAATAGACACAAGAACTGGCGAATATATGGAAAGAATTTAAGACTAGAAAGGAAAAAAAGAATATGTCTAATTTAAATTCAGAATTTAAAAATATTTTAGAAACATTAGAAAACAACATGAAAAACAAAGAAGACTTAGAACTAGTAAAAGTTCAAATGTTCAATTTATACAATTTGTTTTTCGATGAAATGTCTAATTTAGAAAATTTGGCTAATTCAAGAATTTCAGAACTTGCACAAAAACAAGCAGGCATGGAGGAAACATTGAAATCTATAGAAAAAGAAGTAAAAAATATTTCTTTAGATATATATGGAGAAGATGATGACGAAGATGGTGAATTTACTTTCACTATTGATTGTCCATATTGTAATGAAGAATTTACTTTAGAAATGGACGAATTAGAAGACGAAGTTACATGCCCTAATTGTAATGAAGTAATCGAATTAGATTGGGGACATGACTGTGATGAAGGAGACTGTAGTTCATGCGGACACGGTTGCTGTCACGATGAAGACGACGATATGTAATCCAGAGGATTGACGGCTTTGCCGTCTTTTTTTATTGTCAAATGAAGGTGAGGACCAGTAGTAGCACCATTTGTAGGATTACCATTTGAATCTTTGTAAGGATTATTAGGTACATTATAAACATTTGTAGGTCCAACATTTGCAATA
>JBJFFF010000215.1:0-4427 GCA_051891455.1 Clostridia bacterium
ACATCTATAAACAGGGTAAAAATTGGTATTGTGAAATTGATAATATAAAAATAACAATCAATTCATATAGTTATACAATTATAACAGCACACAAATTAAAGAGGTAAAATAGATGGATTATCAAATAATAGAATTAGAAGAATTTAATGTAATAGGAATAAGGTATGAATTATCAAAATCATTAAGTAATAATGTAAAATTAGCACAAAACCATTGGAAAATATTTAATAGTAAATTAAGAAATAATAAGTTATATTTAGGAAGTAATTGGTGTAAATATGCTTTTATTGAAAAAATAGAAAATAAGATATTTTATTATATATCTATTCCTAAAAAAGATTTTGTACCAAATGATTTTACAGAAAAGATAATTTTGAAAAGTAAATATTTAAGGGTAGAACATATTGGTAATATGAATAAACTAAAAGATACTATCAATTATGTTTATAAAGAAATAATACCTAAAAATAATATTTTAGTAGAAAATAGGCAATTTGTTTATTTTGAAAAATATGATTATAAATTTCATTGGAATAGAGAAGATTCTGTTATTGAGATCTATATTCCGATTAAATAACAAATTACAATATGGAAGTGAGATGAGTTAATGAATATTCACTTTGGATTTTCATATATAGGTTTAATATTTTTACTAATGTTGATGTTACCAAATATTATATGGAGTAAAAATAAGCCTAAAGGCTATGATAAATATGTAAAAAATGAAAATAAAGTATTACTACTATTGGAGTGGCTTGGAGAAATGCTAGTAACCTGTCTGTCATTGATATTTAGTGATTTTAATATAAATAAAATATCAAACTGGTCTAGTATATTGTTAATTGCCTTTATTATAATGATTTTATACGAAATATATTGGATAAGATATTTTAAAAGTAATAAAACAATGAAAGATATGTATAGTAGCTTGTTAGGAATACCAGTTGCAGGAGCTACTTTGCCAGTAGTTGCATTTCTGTTACTAGGTATATATGGTAGAAATATATTTCTTATTATATCAACAATAGTATTAGGAATAGGACATATAGGAATACACTTAAATCATAAAAAAGAATTAGAATAAGAAATTACAATTTTATAGTTATTGATTTATAGTAATTTACCGAAAAGATTGTCAGTAATGACAGTCTTTTTTGTACGACAAGCAGTTATACAAATAGATTAGTTCAGTGCAACTAATCTATTTTTTATAAGAATTATAAACGAATTAAATGCAATTATTTTTTTATTATTTATTGACATTTAATTATAACTACTATAAAATATAGTAGTATAGTTTGTAGTAGAAAGAAGGGCTTAAATATATGAAAAATTATGACAACTATTTTCTTCCTGTAGATAATATGGAAGAAGCAAAAAGATATTATGAGGAAATATTGGGGTTAAAAAAGAAATTTGATTTTTCTGATAAGGGAATGGTTGCTTATAATATTGGAAATGAAGAACCTGCAATAATTTTAAAAGACAAAAATAAATTTGAGAATTTAAAGCCTACAATATGGTTTGAAGTAGAAGATGTTGCAATCTTCTATAAAGAAATGTTGAATAATGGTATAAAATTTTTGAGTGAGCCTTTTAAAATTGGAACTGGTAATGCAGTCGAGTTTGAAGATCCATTTGGAAATAGACTTGGCGTTACAGATTATATTAAGTAAGGAGTAGAGATTATGTCAAATATAGATTTGGTATTATTAGGACTTATTAAACAAAAATCACAAAGTGCTTATGATATTAAAAAAAATATAGAATATCGTAATATACCAAGATGGGTAAGAATTAGTGAACAGTCTATTTATAAGAAAGTATTACAATTAGAATCAAAAGAATATATTGTTAGCCATAAAGAGAAAGAGGGAAATATGCCAGATAAAGCAGTATATACTATTACTGACAAAGGTAATGATTATTTTAATAGACTTATGAATGATATTTCAAATTATGATGTTAGTCTATATTTGGATTTTAATATTATTATTACGAATTTAGATTTAGTAGATGATGAACAAAAAAAGATTCTTGTTTCTAATATAAAATCAAAGATATTAGAATTAAAAGAATTGCTAAATGAAAGACAATCTCATAGACAACATATTCCTAATGTTGGAAAACAAATGTTCAAACAACAATTAGCATTAGTAGAAACATTAGAAAAGTGGATAATTGATTTTGAGAATAGTTTAAAAGAACAAAATTAGCAAATATTGATTTTAAGTTAAAAGATAAATTTGTAGGGAGGGAAATTCAATGAAAATAATCAACATTGGTATTCTTGCTCATGTAGATGCAGGAAAGACAACTTTAACGGAAAGTCTGCTTTATACAAGTGGAGCGATTTTAGAATTAGGCAGTGTAGATAAGGGAACAACAAGGACAGATACTATGTTTTTAGAACGTCAGCGTGGAATCACAATTCAGGCAGCAGTTACTTCTTTTAATTGGAATGACTACAAAATCAATATTGTAGATACTCCTGGACATACAGATTTTATAACAGAAGTGTATCGTTCCTTATCTGTTCTTGATGGAGCTATTTTAGTAATTTCTGCTAAAGATGGTGTACAAGCACAAACCCGAATACTATTCCATGCACTTCAAAAAATGAATATACCAACAATTATTTTTATAAATAAAATAGATCAGTATGGAATTAACTTAAATAATATTTATCAAAATATCAAAGAAAAACTTTCAAATGATATTATTGTTATGCAAAATGTAACATTAACTCCAGAAATATCAATTAAAAATATCATTGATTTAGATGAATGGGATCCTGTAATTTCCAAAAATGATAAACTTTTAAAAAAATATATTGCAGGAGAAAAATTGACTATACAGGAATTAACGCAGGAAGAATATAGGTGTGTTAAAAAAGGTTCGTTGTTTCCTATATACCATGGAAGTGCTAGAAATAATATAGGGACTCAACAACTCATCGAAGCTATTTCAAATCTTTTTTGTCCTGAAATGAATAAGAATTATTCAGAACTATGTGGAAGAGTTTTTAAAATTGAATATACAGACCATAAGCAAAGATTAGTTTATTTGCGTCTTTACAGTGGAACATTACACTTACGAGATACAATTGTATTGTCAGAAAAAAAGAAAGTGAAACTTACAGAAATATATATTCCTTCAAATGGAGAAATGATACAGACAGAAATAGTTTGTTCTGGAGATATTTTTATAATACCTAACAATACATTAAGATTGAACGATATTATAGGAAATGAAAAGATTTTGCCATGCAATGTATGGAATGACAAGCCTGTACCAATGCTACGAACAAGAATTGAACCGATAAAAATAGAAGAGAGAGAAAAATTATTGGATGCTCTTACAGAAATTGCAGATACTGATCCTCTTTTACGTTATTGTGTTGATACGATAACACATGAAATCGTCATTTCTTTTTTAGGAACAGTGCAGTTAGAAGTTATCTGTTCTCTGTTGATTGAAAAATATCACATAAACATAAGAATCGAAGATCCAACCGTAATTTATTTGGAAAAGCCATTACAAAAGGCAGATTATACTATTCATATTGAAGTACCACCAAATCCATTTTGGGCATCAATTGGATTATCAATAACTCCACTTCCAATTGGCAGTGGAATACAGTACGAAAGCAAAGTTTCACTCGGTTATTTAAATCAAAGTTTCCAAAATGCAGTAAGAGAAGGTATTAATTATGGACTGGAGCAAGGTTTGTATGGCTGGGAAGTAACAGATTGTAAAATATGTTTTGAATATGGTGTTTATTATAGCCCTGTTAGTACTCCCTCGGATTTTCGTTTTCTTGCCCCAATTGTACTTGAACAAACATTGAAAAAAGCGGGAACGCAATTATTAGAGCCATATCTTTCGTTTATACTTTTTACACCACAGGGATACCTTTCTCGTGCATATAATGATGCACAAAAACATTGTGCAATAATTGAAACTAGTCAATCAAAAAATGATGAAATTATTTTTACAGGATATATTCCTGTACGTTGTATTAATGAATATCGTAATACTTTAACTCTATATACAAATGGGCAAGCAGTTTTTTTGACAGAATTAAAAGATTATCAAATTGCTACTTGTGAACCAGTTATTCAATCACGTAGACCAAATAATCGAATAGATAAAGTACGCCATATGTTTAATAAAAAAGAAAATTAAGTTACTATTCGCTAAATTACAATTTATCGATTAGCTCGTATTTATTCACATTTTAATTAAAATCAAGAAAACTCTTGATTTTTTCTTTTTAAAAGTATAATATATAAAACAATAAATTTAATTGTGAGGCGATTCTATGAAATGGAAATCAAATGACTTATATTTAAATTTACTTTTAAGAGAGTGTTAGACATAAGTGTCTTTCGCTCTCTTTTTTTGTTGGGAGGGTTTGAATGGTT
>JBJFFF010000216.1:0-4418 GCA_051891455.1 Clostridia bacterium
GAAAATGGAACTTGTGCTCCTGCTCTTGAGTGCATTGTGTTTAGGTTATGGATAAATGCCTCCATTGCTTGGTATGTAATTCTATTTGTTTTTTCTAAAGCCTTTTTATAAGATAACCTAAACATTCTTTTTAAGTTTTCTGCATCTCTACAATATGCATCAAAAATAGATATATCAAATTCTATACTTGTTAATTTATCTATTTCTCTTGTTATTCCATTAATTGCAATAAATTTTATATAATCTGTTAACTCTAAAAAATCATATACAGTTTGTTTAAATTGTTTTTTAAATGTTTTTAAAACACCTGGTGCCATGTAATAATCAAATGCTGGTATACTTTGTCCTCCATGTTGGTCATTTTGGTTAGATTGAATTGCAATTGCTGCAAGTGCTGAATATGACATTATATCATTTGGTTCTCTTAAAAATCCATGTCCAGTTGAAAATCCATCTGTATATAATTTATTTAAATCTATTTGGCAACATGTTGTTGTTCCCATTGGCAAAAAGTCCATATCGTGAATATGAATATCTCCACTATCATGAGCTTCTGCAAATTTTCTTTTCATTAAATATGATTTTGCAAATTCTTTTGAAACTGTGCTACCATATTGTAGCATTGTTCCCATTGCTGTATCTCCATCTATATTTGCATTTTCTCTTTTTGCATCTTCCTCATGTGCTGATTTTAGCCCTAAGTTTTCTAATGCTTTTAAAAATTTATGTTGTTTTTTCTCATCAAAGAATACTTGTCTTGATTGTGCTCTTCTTTCTCTATATGCTTTAAATGATTCATAAACATCTTCATATCCATTTGCTTTTAATTGTTCTTCAATTAAGTCCTGAATTTCTTCAATTTTAATTTTTTCTTTTTCTGATTTTTCAATTTTTTCTATAACTTTATTGTAAATTTTGTATATGTCTTTATCAATGTATTTGTGTGTTTCTTCGTCTTCAGTATAAACACTATCGAATCCTTTCTTTATTGCAAGTGCTATCTTGCTACCATCGAAATTTACTCGTTTTCCGTCTCTTTTTATTACTACTATATCAATATTTTTTTCTAAATTATCTTGCATTATTTACCTCCATTTTACCTTTTCTTTTGTAAAGTGATTATATATGTAAGCGTATTCCTGTGTCAATATTTTTTCGTAAAAATTTCAAGTTTTTAAAAAAATGATTTTTTTAAAATTTGTATTTTTTAATTAAAATATTTACGTCAATAGGAACATAAAAAAACTCCCAAGTTTTCTTGGGAGTTTTGTTTTTATTTTGCATAATCTATTGCTCTTGTTTCTCTTATTACATTTACTTTTATTTGCCCTGGATATTCCATTTCGTCTTCTACTCTTTTTGCTACGTCTCTTGCCATTACTATCATTTGGCTATCAGAAATTTTCTCAGGTTTTACAACAAGTCTTATTTCACGTCCTGCTTGTACTGCATAAGATTTATCAACACCTTCAAATGAATCTGCAATTTCTTCTAGTTTTTCTAATCTCTTGATATATGCTTCTAATGTTTCTCTTCTTGCTCCTGGTCTTGATGCTGATATTGCGTCTGCTGCTTGTATTAATACTGCTTCTATTGTTTTAGGCTCTACATCACCATGATGTGCTTGTACTGCATTTATTACTAAATCGTTTTCCTTGTATTTTTTAAGAACATCTACACCTATTTCTACGTGTGTTCCTTCCATATCATGGTCTAGCGCTTTACCAATATCATGTAATAATCCAGCTCTACGAGCAATTTTAGGATCTAATCCTAATTCTTCAGCCATTATTCTTGCCAAATTAGAAACTTCAATAGAGTGATTTAAAACATTCTGTCCATAGCTTGTTCTATATTTTAGTTTCCCTATTAGTTTAACTAAATCTGGATGTAGTCCATGAACTCCTGTTTCAAGTACAGCTCTTTCTCCTTCTTCTTTTATAATTTCTTCCACTTCTTCTTTAGCCTTTTCAACCATTTCTTCTATTTTGGCTGGATGAATTCTTCCGTCTTCAATAAGTTTTTCAAGTGCTATTCTTGCAACCTCTCTTCTTAATGGATCAAATCCTGATAAAATAACTGCTTCAGGAGTATCATCAATTATTAAGTCTATTCCTGTTAATGTTTCCAATGTTTTGATGTTTCTTCCTTCTCTTCCTATTATTCTACCCTTCATATCGTCATTTGGTAATGAAACTACTGATACTGTTGTTTCAGAAGTGTGGTCTGCTGCACATTTTTGAATAGTATAACCTAAAATTTCTTTGGCTTTTTTGGTTGCAGTTTCTTTTACTTGTTTTTCTGCCTCTTTAATTAAGGCTGCTTTTTCGTCTGTCAATTTAGAGTCTAGTTTGTCTAATAAAATTCTTTTTGCCTCGTCTGTTGATAATCCAGAAATTCTTTGTAATTCTTGCATTTGGTTATTATATATTTCCTCTAGATTTTTCTTTTTCTTGTCTACCTCCTGCATTGTTCTTTCTAAGTCTTTTTCTCTTCTTTCAAAACTTTCTGCTCTTCTGTCTAAGTTTTCTTCTTTCTGGAAATTTCTTTTTTCTTGTAATTGTACTTCGCCTCTTCTTTCTTTTATCTCTTCATCTAAATCATTTCTTATTTGTAAGATTTCTTCCTTTGCTTTTAAAAGTTCTTCTTTCTTTGCATTTTCTGCTTCTTTTTTTGCATTTTCAAGAATTCGAGAAGCTTCACTTTCTGCTCCTCTTATTTTAGATTCAGCTGTTTTCTTTCTTATTACCATTCCTACTGGAATGTATACAGCTGCTGAGATAAGAAAGGTGACTACTATTGCTATTACCATAAATAATGCACCTCTTTCTATTAAATTTTCAATGTTCAGATTATATATATTATCAATTTAAATATTTATAATTTCTGTACTATTATATTTTACCTTTTATCTTGTAAGTTGTCAAGGATTTTTTTATTTATTCTTTTCTCTCATTAGTTTCTCATAGCATTTTCTGCAAACTGGTATATAGCAATCTTCTCCAACTAATATGTCACCTGTTTTGTTATCCCCTTTATAATATGTGTATATTGCATTGTCGTTTCTGCACACTTCACATACAGATGTAAGTATTTGAACATTATCAGACATACATAACAAGTCTCCCATACTTCCAAATGGTTTTCTTTCTGCTGTTAAATTTAGACCTGCTATATAGAATTTTTTGCCTGTGTTTGCTAATCTATATAGTTCTTTTAAATCACCTTTTAAAAATTGGAATTCATCTATTACATATACATCTGCATCATAGTCTTTTATTTCATTTATATCACTAATTGCTATTGCATCTGTTTTATAACCTTTTCTACTAACTACTTGTACATCTGAAAATCTGTCGTCTATTTTTGGTTTGAATACTTTTATATTTTTACCTGCTATTTCTTGTCTTTGTGCTTCATCTAATATTCTTTGTGTTTTTCCACATTTCATTGGTCCTGTATATACATTTATATCTCCCATTTTTTGCATCCCCATTTTTTATATTTTCAACAGACATATTTGTATCATATAATTAGTATTTTGTCAAAACATTTTTCGTTCTTTTCTAACAAAATTTTTATGCAAAATTTTTGATTTCTTCTTGGATTTTTTGTACAAAATCTTCTACGCTCATTTGCCCAATATCTCCGTCTTTTCTTGAACGTACCCCAACTGCATTTGCTTCTACTTCTTTATCTCCTATTACTAGCATATATGGTATTTTTTGAAGTTGTGCTTCACGTATTTTGTATCCTATTTTTTCTTCTCTTTCATCTATTTCTACTCTTAAATCTAAATCTTCTAATTGTTTTAATAGTTTTTGAGAATATTCTTTATGTTTATCTGCAATTGGTAATATTCTTATTTGTACTGGTGCAAGCCATGTTGGGAATGCTCCTGCAAAATGTTCTGTTATTATTCCTATAAATCTATCAAATGAACCAAATATTGCTCTGTGTATCATTATTGGTGTTTTTTTGTTTCCATCTTTGTCTATATATGAAAGATTAAATCTTTGTGGTAATTGGAAGTCTAATTGTACTGTTCCCATTTGCCACTCTCTTCCTAAACAGTCCTTCATTTTTATATCTATTTTTGGTCCGTAGAAAGCTCCATCTCCTTCATTTATTCTATAATTTCCTTCTCCACAAATTTCGTTTAAAACTCTTTTTAAATCAGCTTCTGCTTTATTCCAAGGTTCAATTTCTCCCATAAAATCTTCTGGTCTTGTAGATAATGTTAATTGATATTCTAGTCCAAATATTCCATAAAGATAACTTGCAATTTCCACTATGTCTTTTATTTCGCTTCCAATTTGTTCTTCTGTTACATAGTTATGTGAATCATCTTGTCTAAACATTCTTACTCTAAATAATCCGTTTAGTTGACCAGACTTTTCATTTCTATGTATAACATC
>JBJFFF010000217.1:0-4395 GCA_051891455.1 Clostridia bacterium
ATTTATTGCAAAAGGTGTAGGGGTCGGGTTCCACCCCGACCCGATAAATATTGCAATAATTCATTTTGCGGGCAAGGGTGGAACCTTGCCCCTACAACGTTCGCCATAAACATTTTCTTTACAAATTACAATTTTTTCAATTCTTCTAATAGCATTTTCTTTATTTTTACAATATCTGTGAATACTACTTTTTTCCCTCTTTCTGCCAATTTAAGTACATAATTTGCTTTTTCTTCAATTTCTTTTCTTAGACTATGTGTTATTTCCACATCTTTGTTATTTTGAATATATTTTTCTTGTATGTACTTTTCTATTATTGGAAACATATTTTGTATTAAAAAAACTCTTTCTTTGCCATTGATTTTTCCGAAAACTATCGTATCTACTCTTTTAAATTTTTCTATTTTATATTCATATATCCTCTTATATTTTTCTACTTTTGAACTAATTGGAACGAACCATATCAGGTCATCATTATTGCAATCCCTAAAACAATAATAACACGGTCTTTTATTGCCATCGTCTTTATTTAATAGCATTGTTTTATCATTAATTTTTTCAAAAAAATCATCTTTTATAAAGTAAAATTTACCATTTTCTATTTTCATTTTTTCCTCCAAAAAAAATAGGGTTATTACCCTAAAAAGTAATAACCCCCTAAAATTTGTTCACCTACGCATTTATTCTTCGCAAGTAGGGTTGCGAAACCTATTTGTTAATATAAGTTTAACACACATTTTCCTTGTATGTCAATTATATTATATGCATTTTTATCTTATTTTTTCAATTCTTCTAAGAATAATTTGTTTAATAATTGTGGATTTGCTTTTCCTTTTGTTTCTTTCATTGCTTGTCCTACTAAGAATCCTAATGCTCTATCTTTTCCTGCTTTGTAGTCTGCTATTGATCCCGGATTTGCTTCTAAAATTTTTTGAACCACTTCTTTTATTGCTCCTTCATCAGAAATTTGTATCCATCCTTTTTCTTTTATTATTTCTTCTGGGGCACGTGGATTTTCTAGCAATTCTTCAAATACTTTTTTTGCTATACTACTGCTTATTGTTCCTTTGTCTATCAAAACGATTAATTTTCCTAATTGTTCAGCTGTAAATGGCATTTTTTCTAGGTTTTCATCATTTTGAACTCTAATTATGTCTGTCATAATCCAGTTACTTACTGATTTTGGATTTTTACATACTTGTGTTGCCGCTTCGAAAAAGTCTGATAAATACTTCGAAGAAACTATGATGTTGCTATCGTATTCTGGAAGTTTAAATTCCTCCATATATTTTACTTTTCTTTCTTCTGGCATTTCTGGTAAACTTTTTCTTATTTGTTCTTTCCATTCATCTGATATTTCTATTATTCCTAAGTCTGGTTCTGGGAAATATCTATAATCTTGTGCATCTTCTTTACTTCTCATTGTAAATGTTTTTCCAGATACTTCATCCCATCTTAATGTTTCTTGGTCTATTTTTCCACCATTTTCTATTACATCTATTTGTCTTTCTATTTCATAATCTATTGCTCTTGTTATTGACCTAAATGAACTCATGTTTTTCATTTCTGTTCTTGTTCCAAAAGGCTCTCCTTTTTTATGTACAGAAACATTTACATCTGCTCTAAAAGACCCTTCTTCCATTTTACAGTCTGATACTTCTATATATTGTAAAATAGATTTTAATTTTTTAAGGTATGTATCTGCCTCTTTACTTGACCTTAAGTCTGGCTCTGATACAATTTCAATTAATGGTAC
The DNA here is from genome assembly GCA_051891455.1 of Clostridia bacterium. Lineage (GTDB taxonomy): Bacteria > Bacillota > Clostridia > TANB77 > CAG-508 > UMGS1933. The sequence goes on from JBJFFF010000217.1 coordinate 1,757, forward strand.
TCCTGCTCTGTTTAAGTCTACAAGTGAATTTCTTCCATAGTCATCATGATTCAATTTTCCTGCATCTTCTTCTATGTGAATTCTTGTAATTCCTATTTGTTTTGTGCCCTCTTCTGTTTCAATTTCTACGCTTCCACCTACACATAAAGGTTTATCAAATTGTGATATTTGATAAGATTTTGGTAAGTCTGGGTAGAAATAATTTTTTCTATCGTTTTTGCTTAAATGTGTAATTTCACAATTTGTTGCAAGTCCTGCTTTTACAGCATATTCTACTACTTTTTTATTTAATACTGGCAAAGCCCCTGGCATTGCCATACATACAGGGCATACTTGTGTATTTGGTTTTCCTCCAAAATCGGTTGGGCAAGAACAAAATATTTTTGTTTTTGTTGCAAGTTCTGCGTGTACTTCTAGCCCTATTATAGCTTCATAATCTTCTTTTGACATGTTTTCTAGTCCTCCTTATATTTATAATTTTTTATTTTTGTTCTCCTACGTCTATTCTATTTGGATTAACTTCTTTCTGTTGGTCTTGTTTTTTATATTCTTGAATTGTAGCAGAATTTTGATTATCAGGATTTTGTTTTATTTCTTCCCTAAATCTATTTTTTTTATAAAATTCTCTTCTGTTTGCTTCTTCACTACTTATATAAATTTGTGTGATATTTTAAAACTCTCTGTTAGTATTCTTTCATAACTTTTTAATAAATTTTTAGACAGTTCCGTTTCTGGATAAAATCTATCTTTTGCGAACCTGGAATTTAGTATAAGTTCCCCATAATCACATGCTATATCATTTGCAAAATTAGTTCCAAAAATATCATCTAGAAACATAGCATATCCAAGCATCCATTTAATATTAATACATGTGCATGTACGTGTAGTTCTAGTCAGCCTTTCTCTATTTTCTTTATCCAAACTTATTGGAATAAGACTCACGGTTTTAGGCTCTATACGCAATACCATCTTATTTCCAAATTCATCTTCATATTCAAAGCTATCAATTCCCGGTGTTTTTTTAAGAAAGTCATAGATTACTTTTTTTGAATTTGGTAAATACTTGCTTTCTGGATTTCTACCTTCTTCTTTTAATCTTTGTTCTTCAATTTTCCTTAGCAGATCCTCAGGAATATGCTGTGCAAGCCAATCAATTGTTATTTTGGGTAAATCTTCCTCCTGTAAAGGTAATTGTGGCTTTCTTTGAAATATCTTTTTTATTTTACTTGCTAATCCCTTTTTCTCATTCACAACAGCCAATGCTGTTATTTGAGGTTGGTTTGATTGCCTTGGAGACTGATTTAATCCTACAAATTTTTGATTTTGAGCATAACTTAATAGTTTCCATATTTCATCACCTTGGAATGCATTTTCTTCATCCATAAGTTTAAATTTAATTCTCTCTATTGCATTTTGTACTTGTGGATTTGCATTTTGAGAAAGTTTACCTATTTCATTATTCATAAAAACTGTTAGTCCAGCCACATCTTCTTTTGGGATTTCAATTTCGTCTAAAGCCCCTTCTCTAACGCGTCTTACCATTACTCTGCCATATAGCTCATATAATTGTTGTTCTATTGCATCTCTTGCTTGAAAACTATATTTTTGAAAAGTAGTTTTATAGGTTTGTTTTAATCTATTAAACTCTTTTTCAAGGTCTTCCAAAGATAATCTATCACCATCTACTTGCATATCTTTTATTTGTTGAATTATTGATTGACTCTTATATTCAAAAGACTTTTGGAGACCATCATTTTTTTCATATAACCCTATATCTAATTCTAATTTAGCAATCTTAGATAATATATCTTGCTCATTTGTCAATTTAATGATATCATTATATCTTTGTAAAAACTTCATTGCCGCTTCTGTATCATATAATAAAATTTGAGAAATCTTTATTTTTATGGGTTTTAGCATTTCGTTATAAATTACATTTCTTTGTACATCGGAAAATATTTTTTCTTCTTCTCCCACTTTTATTCCCCTCTCATTTGTTTATCTCATATTTTTATATCGGGCGGACAGAGGCGTCCGCCCCTATGGTTTTGCAATTTTTAAATTTGTATCTTTGGGCACCTGTGGGCAGGTGCCCCTACAATCAATTATTTGAACAACGGTTTATGGTTTTCTCTAAATTTTATTTTTTGTTCTGCTGCATATGCTGTTTTTAATATTGTTTCTTCATCAAAGCTTTTTCCTATTATTTGCATTCCTATTGGTAGTCCTTTTTTATCTACTCCACATGGTATTGATATTCCTGGAAGTCCTGCAATATTTACAGATACTGTGCAAAGGTCTGCTAAGTACATTTCTAATGGGTTAGTTGACCTTGTTCCAATTTCATATGCTACTGTTGGTGATGTTGGTGTTATTAATACATCATAAACTTTAAATAGTCTTTCAAATTCTTGTTTTATAAATGTTCTTACTTTTTGTGCTTTTTTGTAGTATGCATCATAATATCCAGATGATAACACATATGTTCCAAGTATTATTCTTCTTTTTACTTCTGCTCCAAAACCTTCACTTCTTGAATTTACAAATATATCGTTTAAATTTTCAAAGTTTTGGGTTCTATATCCATATCTTATTCCATCAAATCTTCCTAAGTTTGAACTTGCTTCTGCACAAGCAAT
>JBJFFF010000218.1:0-4362 GCA_051891455.1 Clostridia bacterium
AGCAAATACTCTATTTGGAACAACAATAAAATTCTTCCAAATAGCATATAGTGCAATTTCATATATTTATTTAATAACTGTAATGCTTATGATGAAAGCAGATGTTATTAAAAACACACAAGAATTACAAAGAGTTTTAGAAGAACAAAAAAAGGTAAAAGAAGAACTAGAAAGAGAAAAACAAGAAGAAAAAGAAAGACAAAAGGAAAAAGAAGAGAAAGATAAAAAGAAACGGAGAGGGAAAAGAAAAAGACCAAGACAAAGCTCCACAAGACCCACAACCAGATAATGGGTAATAGAAAGGAAGAAATCTATGAAAGACAAACCAAAAAATAATGACAAAATATATTATATAATATTAGCAATAGTTGCTATAAGTTGCATAATGATATGTTCTATGATAATAATGAATAACAAAAATGATGAAGAAAAAGACCTAGCATATACAGAACTTATAAAATTAATAGATAATCAAGAAGTAGAAAAAATAGAAATGACAGTAGGAAGTACTTCTATAAAAGTTACTTTAAAAGGACAAACTGAGGAAGAAGCAAAAACAGCAATTGTGCCAAGCACACAAGCTTTTATAGAACTAATTCAAGAAAAGGTACAAGAAGGAAATAATATAGAATTAATTCAAAAACCTGTAAATACATTTTTAAAAATTGGAGAAGCATTACTTAACTTTTTACCAACAATTTTAATATTAGTAATGTTTTTATTAATTATACAAATGCAGGGACTAGGAGATAAAGGTAAAGTATATGATGCCGAAAGCCATAAGAATACAAATGTTACCTTTAAAGATGTAGCAGGACTAGAAGAAGAAAAAACGGAATTAATAGAAATAGTAAACTTCTTAAAAGAACCAAAAAAATTCCAAGAAATGGGAGCAAAAATTCCAAAAGGAATACTTCTATATGGGAAACCAGGAACAGGAAAAACATTAATTGCAAAAGCAATTGCAGGAGAAGCAGGAGTTCCATTTATATCTATGAGTGGATCTGAATTTATAGAAATGTTTGCAGGACTTGGAGCATCAAGAGTTAGAAAACTATTTGAAAAAGCGAAAAAAATTTCACCTTGTATAGTTTTTATAGATGAAATAGATGCAATAGGTTCAAGAAGAACAAGTGGAAGCGGAGCAGAAACAGAAAATAACCAAACACTAAACCAACTTTTAGTAGAAATGGATGGATTTGAAACAGACCAAACTGTTATAGTTTTAGCTGCAACAAATAGACCAGAAATGCTAGATAAAGCATTATTAAGACCAGGAAGATTTGATAGACAAATTACAATAGCAGCGCCTGATGCCAAAGGAAGAGAAGAAATACTAAAAATACACTCAGAAAATAAAAAATTATCACCAGAAATAGATTTAAAAGAAATTGCAACAGACACAGCTGGATTTACTGGTGCAGAACTTGCAAATGTATTAAATGAAGCCGCAATTATTGCAACAATAAAAATGCATGAAGAAATTACAATGGATGATTTAGAAGAAGCAGTAAAAAAAGTAACAGTAGGACTTGAAAAACATAGTAGAGTAATATCAGATAAAGATAAAAAATTAACAGCATACCATGAAGCAGGACATGCTGTAGTTAGCAAATATCTACCAACACAATCAGATGTAAAAGAGGTATCAATAATTCCAAGAGGAATTGCTGGTGGGTATACAATGTACAAAACAAATGAAGATAAATACTATATATCAAAAACTGAGATGGAAGAAAAATTAATTGCATTACTTGGTGGAAGGGCAGCAGAAAAAATTGCAATAAATGATATTTCAACAGGAGCAAGTAATGATATAGAAGTTGCAACAGGTGTTGCAAAAGATATGGTTATAAAATATGGAATGAGTGATATAATAGGACCTATAGACTTAACTGTTGAAGATAAAACAGAAATTAGTGCTTTTGGTGAAGATATAGACAATGTAGTTGGTGTAGAAGTTAAAAAACTTATTGATGAAGCATACAAAAAAGCACAAGAAATAATATTATCACACATGGATAAACTTCACGCTGTAGCAGGTGTTTTATTAGAAAAAGAAAAAATAACGGCAGAAGAGTTTGAGCAAATATTTAAATAAAGATTGTGACAAAAATTAAATAATAATTTTTTTGAGGTGAGAGGTGTGAAGTGAGAGGTGTGAATTTAGGGAGTAGCATCAAAATTTTCCCTAAATTCCCACTTCTCACAGCCCACTTCGCACTTCAAGATTAAATAGGAGGCACAAAATGGGAGAAAAAAAACGACCAATAACAAAATGGCTATACTGGTTTTTATTCGCAGTAGCAGTTCTATGCGTTTATAAAACCTTAGACAACTTTAGTGCAATAAGTGAATGGTTTAAAAATCTATTAGGAGTTCTAGCACCATTCCTAATAGGAATATTAATTTCTTATTTATTATATACGCCATGTAGAAAAATAGAAAGCTTATATTTAAAATCGAAAAAACTTAAAAAAAGGGCAAGAACATTATCTATTATTACAGTATATATTATGGCAGTATTAGCTCTAATAATTATTTTTAATGTATTAGTACCAATAATTGCAAGTAGTGTAATTGACCTAGTAAGTAATTTCCAAAACTACTATAATATTACAATGCAAAACTTCGATGAATTGCCAGAAAATTCTATATTAAAGAGTGATATTGTAGTAGAGCTATTTAATAATTTAAAAAATATAGATTTTAGACAATTTTTAAACATAGAAAAAATTGCTGAATATGCAAAAGGAGCAATAAGTGTAGCAGGAAAAATAGTCGACTTCTTTGTAGCAATAATAGTATCTATTTATATATTAAGACAAAGAGGAGATATAATAAACTTTGGCAGAAAACTTGTAAGAGCTATGTTTAAAAAAGATACATATAACAATATAGAAAAGTATTTTAATAAAACAAATGAAGTGTTTTTCAATTTCCTTGCAGGACAATTGTTAGATGGAGTGGTAGTAGGAATCATCACATCAATTGCAATGTCAATACTTGGTGTAAAGTATGCAGTACTACTAGGCTTTATGATAGGATTATTTAACTTAATACCATATTTTGGTGCAATTGTAGCAGTAATTATTGCAGCAATAATTACAATTTTAACAGGAGGAATTGCAAAGGCTATTACAATGGTAATTGTAGTAACTGTTTTACAACAAATAGATGCAAATATAATTAACCCAAAAATTATAAGTTCATCATTAAAAGTAAGCCCATTACTTGTAATTTTCTCAATAACAGTTGGTGGAGCATACTTTGGAGTTTTAGGAATGTTTTTAGCGGTACCATTTTTTACAGTAATAAAAGTAATTATAACAGATTATGTAGATTATAAAAATAAATTAAAAGAACTAGAATATGGAGATGAAGAAAAATGAACATTTGGCACGATATATCACAAGAAAGAATAACTAAGGATAAATTTGTATCAGTAATAGAAATATCAAAAGGATGTAAAAATAAATATGAGTTAGACAAAGAAACAGGAATGTTAAAATTAGATAGAGTACTTTATACAGCAACACATTATCCTGCAAACTATGGATTTATTCCAAGAACATATGCAGATGATAATGACCCATTAGATGTACTTGTACTTTGCCAAGAAGATATAATCCCATTAACACTAGTAGATTGTTATCCAATTGGGGTATTAATAATGATTGATGGAAATCAAAGAGACGAAAAAATTATTGCAGTTGCAGAAAAAGATCCATTTTTAAATATGTACAAGGATGTAACAGAATTACCAGCACATATTTCTAGTGAAATAAAACATTTCTTTGAAGTATATAAACAACTAGAAGGAAAGAAAACAGAAGTTGAAGAATTTTTAGGAAGAACAGAAGCAGAAAAAATTATAGAAAAATCAATAGCAAATTATAAAGCAAAATTTAATAAATAAAAGGAGCACATTGTATGATAGAAAAAATCATAGTAACATTAGTCTCTTTTCTACTATTTATCTATGTATTCTTCTTTAAAATGATAAAAAAGAATGATACTAATTACCTTATTATTTTAGGAATTGAAGCAATAGGGATTCTTATAAATTTTATACAAATTATTTTTGGAGTATTAAAAACAGGTTTCTTTAATGGAATTGTGTACATATTTTCAATTATTATTCCAGTTGTTGTTTTTCTATTAGAATATAAAAACATAAATGTTTCGGAAATGATGTATGTATGCGCAAGTAAAATCTGCTTGCTATTTGGAAATGCAAAAAAAGCTAAGGAATTATTAATTAATTTAAGTACAAAATATCCAAATAGTTATTTCGCACATAAAATGCTTGCAGAAATATACGAACAAGCAGGCGGAATGAGCAAATCAATAGAAGAATAT
>JBJFFF010000219.1:0-4359 GCA_051891455.1 Clostridia bacterium
GGTGTTTTTCTATAAATAGGTTTTTTGCAAATGTAACCTACTAAGACAACTTCATTTGAAATTTTTTCTCCTACTGGTTCTTCTGTTTCTACATGTTCTTTTATTTCTTTTGCAAATACTGTAAGCACTAATCTGCTTCTTTGATTTTCATAAGTATTATATGATCTGAATTGTCCTTCAATTTCAACTTCTTTTCCAATACTTAAATCAAAATTTGATATTAGTCTTTCAGAAATTGTAATTGGAATGCAGTCTGCTGTGCCACTTAAACGTGGAACCTCTAAGTTAAATATATAAAAACTTTCTCCGTAAATTTCATGACTAAATACTTTTTCGCTTGTGATTTTTCCAACTAATACTAAATAGTTGTTTTCTGAATAATTTGTATTCAATTTCTTTTCCTCCCTTTTTTTGTCTATAGTATTTTATTTAAGTTTTTTGTGCTTTAGAACTCAAGTTTTATTTCCAACGATAACATTATACTACATTTTTAAGGGTTTGTCTACATAAAATGGTAAATTTATCTATTTTTTTATTTCTAGTACCTTATATTTTGCTACTCCTCCTGGTGTTTGTGCTTCAACTATTTCATTTTTCTTTGCTCCAATTAGCGCACTTCCAATAGGAGATTCATTTGAAATTTTATTTTCTGCTAAATTTACCTCTGTTGAACCAACTATAGTATATTCTAGTTCTTCATCAAATTCCATATCATAAATTTTTACTTTGTTCCCAACTTGAACTGTTTTTGTGTTGATTTCAGATTCGTCTATAATTTTTGCATATCTTAGTTTGTTTTCTAATTCTGCTATTTTTACTTCGTTGTCTGCTTGCGCATTTTTTGCTTCATCATATTCTGAGTTTTCTGATAGGTCTCCAAATCCTAGTGCTACTTTTATTCTCTCAGATATTTCTGTTCTTTTTTCTGTTTTTAAATATTCTAATTCCTTCTCTAAATTTTCATAACCCTCTTTTGTTAATAAAATTTCTTTTTCTTCCATTTTTTGTCGTCCCCTTTTTTATAGTTTTAATTTAATTATATTACATTAGAAAATATTTTTTGTCAAGGAAAAAAGCGAAATTCTTTATTATTTATAACTCCTTTTTCTCCTATTAAATTTTTTATTTTAATTTTGTCTTCTATTATTTGTTTTCTGGCTATTTCATATTCTTTCCCTAGTAAATTACTTTCATATATAAATTTATCATTATATCCTTCTATTTTATATTTTGGTGGAATTATTATATTATAACCATTTATATTTATTCCATTAAATTTTTTGGTTTTTATTTTTATTCCGCTATTTATATTTATAATCATGCATTTTCTTGGTATAAAGTATTTGTTTATGGTCTCTTCCGGGAAATCCATATTTATAATTATATTTGTTTTTTGAAGAGCTGTTTTATAATTATTTGATATTTTTATTATTATTCCTTTTTCATTGTATAAATAGTCTTCTATGTTTCTAAATTCCTCTATATGGTTTGTTATTATATTTAGTGTTTTTACCTGTTCTGCTAACCCCTTAATAATTTCTTTATTGATATTATTTACATCATTTGTAAGAAAAGATAACTCAATTTTTTCTTCATTAGTATTAGTTTTTTTACATATATATTTTATAGTTTCTTCTGTTAGTAGTTTGAATAAATACTTTCCATCTAATATATTAATATTCATTGAATATAGTTCATTTTTTAATATTTCTATATTATACAAATTTTCTGATAATACTGCTGTTTTTATTTTATATTTTTGCATTTGTTTTACAAGTTTTTTTATCTTTTTTTCTTTTATTTTATCTTCTTTTATTGGTAAACTTAAGAATACTCTATCTCCATCTGCTTTTTCTTCTATTTTACTTAATAGATTATTTATTTTTAATTTATATTTATTCTTTTCTTTTCTCTCCTCTATAAAAAATATAGCCATATCCTATCACCTAAAACATTATATTTTAGGTGGCTAGAAATATGACTTAATTTTTTATTTCATTCCCCAAGGATTTTCTGGACTTCCATCACCTACAGAAAAATTAAATAGGTCAACTGATAGAGAGACTACGGGACGGACAGCGTAACTAAGATGGCTCGAGTTACCGTCAGAGCCGAACAAGTAGCCGTAGTACACATAGCCACTAGAATTCATGCAGCGCACATAGAAGTTCGCACCGAAAGAGTACGCACGGACACAGCGAGAAGCCAACCAGTAGCTAGAGCTTAGTTTTATTAATCCAGCTGGGGCTGTGTTTACTCCTAAACTTGTATCTAAGCATTGTTCTGGATAATAAGTATATGAACTTCCATTATGTCCATAATATGTATGAGTTACATATGGGTCTGTTCCTGCTGTATTTCCATTTGTAAATCCCATTGCTGGATATGTTGTTACTCCACTTGCATCTATTGTTCCATTTTTTAATCCTGTCTCTCCATCTAGCCCTGTGGTATTAAATGTTCCTGCTGTTCCATATCCTATTTCTTGAGAATATAAATTTGGATATTTCATATAATCTGTTCCATATTCACTTAATCTTTTTGTATCTTTATATGTGAATCCTGTACTTGTATTTGTTTCTCCTATTGGGCTATATGTTGTTTTGGCATTTATATCCGCTACACTCATGCTTCTTCCTGTTGCAACTTTCTTTCCCTTTGCTGTTTTACTATACAAAGTTTCGCATAAGTCATTTAGTATGTCTACTGCGTGGTTATATCCATCTGCTCCCTTTAAAGTTAATGATTGTCCTGCTGTGGCTGATACTAATTCTATTTCCCCTGTTTCTTCATTTATTGATAGTATTCTCCATTTCAAGCTACTATCTCCTGTTTCTGTTGTAAATTCTTGATATCCTGTTTCTGTTGTATCTATTCCTGAACCATATTCTCCATCTGCTACTTTATATGTGCCTACATCTGGTATATAGTTTACATAGTCCCCTACCTTTATTTTCCCTTCTAAAATAAGATCCTTTACTGTCGGTTTTTTTGCTTGTATTCCCATTTCTTCTAACCATGTTTTTTGCGTTTCTGTTACCTTATCTTTATCATATACCAATTCTCCATTTTGCACCAATAATTTGTCATTATATCCTGTTTTTTTGCCCAGAACAGTATCTATTGCATTATCTTCTATTTCTTCATCCACCATTTCTGCCATTATTGTTTTTTGTGTTAATTCTTCTTTTATTGATGCAACTTCTGTTACAAATTTTGATTTCCCTGCTTGTTCAAATAGCCCTCCATTTATTGACATATTTATTGTTACTGCTGCTAGAATTAGCATTAATATAATTGTAACTATTAATGCTATTAATGTTATTCCTTTATTTGGGCACCTGTGGGCAGGTGCCCCTACATTTTTTAATTTTTTCATTTGAAAATCTCCCCTTCTCTTTTTATTTTTTGTTTAGGTCTAGCCTTGGATGTGCGGGTCGCCCATGAGTGCGACCCCTACATATAAATTCAAACACGCAAAAAGACCCTTTGCTATATTCTTAGGTACAATAACCTAAGACCACAGCATGGGTCTCTATTTCTTAAATTTATTATTATTTTAAAAAATATGTTATTTAAAACTACATGTGTGTGTGTATACAGTTTCAAGGGTTCTAGCATTTAACATATTTTTTTGCCTCCTTCTTTTGTTTCAATTTATTTTACATTATTAATATAAATAATTTTGTGGATTTAATGTTGTACCATTTACTCTTATTTCTAAATGTAGGTGTGGTCCTGTCGAGTTCCCCGTTGAACCAACAGTTGCAATTGCTTGACCTTGTGCTACCGTTTGCCCTGCAGATACATATATTGCATTGCAATGAGCATATACTGTTTCTACCCCATTGCCATGAGAAATTTTTACACAGTTACCATAACTTACATTTGAGTAATTTACATATGTTACTGTTCCCCCAGCAGCTGCTACAATTGTTGTACCTGTAGGTGCTGCCACATCTAACCCTGTATGTGTTCCTCCGCTTCTTGCTCCATATCTAGATGTAATCGTATATCCAGATGATACTGGTTTTATTAAGCTTATTCCCAAGTCCATTTTTGTTGTAGAACTTGCTATTCTATATGAACCGCTACTTGAATATGTTGTTACTGGTTTTTTATATAAATCTGCAATCACAGTCTCAGCTTCTGTAAACTCTTGTATCTGGGTTCCAAATACTGGAGCATAAGATATTTTATTTATATTACTACTTTTTTTACTTGTTAATTCTTTTATTATTTCTTCTGCTTGTTCCTTTGTTGCCACATAATATTTTTCTTCAGTTCCCTCTAAGATTGCATAGTATTCATAATATGCTGTTCCTAACCCTGTCACTTTTGCAAAAATTTCTTCATCAT
>JBJFFF010000220.1:0-4343 GCA_051891455.1 Clostridia bacterium
CTCTGTAAAGGAATATAATTATGATATTGCTAATTTCTTAAAATTTATTAAGTCTGGCAAAAAAACTGATTTTAAGGATATTGATATTTCTTCTATGACTATTGATGAACTTAAAAATATTTCTTTAGAGGATATTCATGCTTATATTGCATATATGGCAGCATCTTTAAATAGTAAGCCTACTACTCGTGCCAGAAAAGTATCTAGTATAAGAGTGTTTTTCACTTATCTATCTAGAAAAGCTAAAATAATTGAAAATAATCCTGCTCAGGACTTAGAAACACCTAAACTTGGTAAAAGAATTCCTAAATATTTAAGTTTAGATGAGAGTAAAAAATTACTAGAAATATCTCAAGATGAAAATAATAGGAATAACAAAAGAGATTTTGCTATTACAACTTTATTTTTAAATTGTGGTATGCGTTTATCTGAACTTGTTGGTATAAATATTAGCAATATTAATTTCTCAGAGTGTAAGCTTAATGTTATTGGTAAAGGTAATAAAGAGCGAACTATTTATCTAAATAAAGCTTGTATAAATGCTATAAATGATTATCTAGAATGTAGACCTAAAGTGTCTGTAAAATATGATTCTAAGGATGCATTATTTTTAAGTGAACGTAAAGAACGTATTAGTAATAGAACAGTGCAAACTATTATAAAAAAGGAACTGCTAAAAGCTGGTCTAGATATAAATAAATATTCTGTACATAAATTAAGGCATACTGCAGCAACATTAATGTATCAATACGGTGAAGTTGATATAAGAGCTTTGCAAGAACTTCTAGGACATGAAAGCATTTCCACGACTGAGATTTATACTCATGTAGATAATATTCAAGTTAGAAATGCAGTAGAAAGTAATCCTTTAGCAGATTTATAAAATTGTAGGGGTGCAATTCTCGGCGCCCCGTTTTTTAGACAATCGGTATTTGTAATTTTTGATTAGCATATACCATGCTATTAGATAATTTATTTATTTCTTTTAAATCACCTATTATGTATCTAATGTCTTTCCCTTTATAATAAGAATCATTTTCTTGTAAATCTGATGCTATACTCCAAAGAGTATCTCCAGATTTTACATATATTGTTTTATATTCGTGATTGGTATAAGATAATGTTGATTTGACTACTATTAAAGACAATATAAATATAACTCCTAATATTATAAATATACTTCTTATAAATTTTTTTACATTTTTAATTTTCATATTTACTCCTCCCTGCAAACATTTATTTGCTATGTTTGTATTATAAACAGTTGTTTGCAATTTGTCAATAGATTTTTTAAAAAATGTAAAAAAAAATCAGGGCACCTGTGGCAGGTGCCCCTATGTACAATAATTGTTTTATATTGTATTATTTTTTTTATTTTCCTCCTGGTTCATCATGAGCAGAATTTCCTGTTAAATTTTTATTTGGAATTCTTGATTGATAGTGGTATCTAATAGAAATATTAATTTTCCCTGTTTTAGGATCTTTATCCTTGACTATAGGTAAAAATTCTATATGCTCAAAACTGGCTTTACTCATTAAATTTTCGATTTCTTGCCTTTGTCTACTACAAATTGCTTCTTCCAATTTATCTTTATCTAATGAATCTACTCCAAATTTTATTTCATTTGTTCTTGCATCTTTTGCAGGTAAAAAATGTGCACTTATAACACGTGGTGATTCATTTTTTTTTCCTGATTCTAAGATGGTTAATTGTTCTAAATCTCTAACTGTTTGTTGAGGAGAAGGAATATGCTGTCTATTAAATCCAAAGAAATGAAAGTCTACTACCGCTTGATAACTGCCATTGGGTGTCATGTGGTAGAAGTTATCGCGTTTTAAACGTAATTCTGAAATTTGATATAAGTTAGTAAGGGCTCTCACTAAAATTGTTTCATATTTTTTTATCTTTTTTTCTAATTCATCAACTGTTGGTGCTTCTAGAACTATATGCTTAACAATATTGTTTTTTAATATATTATTAGAACTTGAATTTTTTACTTTCATTTTTATGCCCTTGGATGTGCCTTTCTATATATATTTTTTAAACTTTCATCTTGAAATTGCATATATACTTGTGTTGAAGATATATCTGAATGCCCAAGCATTGTTTGAATTGATTTTAGATCTGCACCATTTTGTAATAAATGTGTTGCAAAAGAATGCCTTAAAACATGTGGTGTTATTTCCTTTGTAATATGAGCTTGTTCCTTATAGAACTTTACTATTTTCCAAACACCTTGTCTTGTTAATCTCTTACCATTGATATTTACAAATAGAGCTTGTTCGTTTTCATCTTTTATTAAAATATCTCTTACATTTTCTACATATTCTTTTAGCGCATTTAGAGATATTTTCCCTAACGGAATTGTTCTTGCTTTTGTTCTTGTTTTGCAATTAACAACCCCTTCTTCTAGGTTTACATCATTAATGTTTAAAGATATTATTTCTGTAACACGCATGCCCGTTGCATATGCAAATTCAAGCATTGCTTTATCTCTAATACCTTTTAAGTCAACATTTTTTGGCTGATTTAAAAGAAGAGTAACTTCTTCAGACGTTAAGATGCTAGGAGCCTTTTTATCTATTTTTGGAGCCTGTACATTTGCAGTAGGATCTTCTTGTACTTTATTAAATTTTAATAAATATTGATAAAATAATCTAATTGATGCTAGATGTCTAGAAATAGTAGTAGCTTTTTTATTTAAATCACCTAAATAAGCTAAATAATCTTTAATATTACCTTCGTTTATTTTCTTATAATCTAAATTGTTTATATCAATATATTCCTTGTATTGTAAAATATCTCTTTTATAAGATTGAAATGTGTTATCTGATAATTTCTTTTCATTTTTTATAAAATCTAAAAAAAGTTCAATTTGTTTTTCCATTTTTTTGCTCCTTTATTTATAATTTGTGTATACATAATAATATGTATATTGTTATATCAAATTAAGTAAAAATTGTAAATAGATTTTAAACAATTTTTTATAAATATTTTACAATACTATATACCAAATTCCCAGAAACATATACTTCTATTAGAGATGCCAATACCAATAAAAGCATTACTAAAATAGAATATGCACTATGTTTTGCTAGAATATATTTTATACTAGTATTTTGGTTGGATATTAAGTCTTTATGCGATTTTATTCCTTGTACAATTAAAAATATTATTGATGGAATATTAATTATATTTTGAAGTAACATTGCCGTAGAGAAGAATAATATTCCCTGCAAGAAAGTGAAAGATGTCATAATTGCGGCAAGAGTATACCCAAATGTTATGCCAATAATTAATGTTATAAAATATAGTATAAAACTTCCTACAAGTGTTAAACCCAAAAACCATATTATTAAAACAATAACTATGTTTTTAAACAAAGATGATTTTAAAATCTGGAATTTTGAAATTTCGTTATTGTTTTTTAATGCATTGATTGAATTAGTAAGATATTCATTAATATTCTGCAGTCCTGTTTCTGGTAATTGGTTTACGATTGCTATTCCTATGCAAATTCCTATAATAAGAATTATTAAAACCTTAAAATATATATTTATATTTTTACTTATATGATTTATAACTAATTGTTTAATTCCTGATTTGTAACGTTTTCTTCCTCTTCTTTGCATATTCTTTTTTTGCCTCCTTTGTCTATCTAATTTGTATTCTATTTAAGGTAAAAAAAGAACAAGCTTACATATGAAAAGTTCTAGGAAAGTTCTACTTTCCCATATACACCGCCACCACCAGCATTTATACTTAACTTTCCACTTCTTGCAGCTATAATACTTTCGGCATTTTTTCTTCCAATTACAGCTTCAATATCATCGCTCGAAACCTTATGTAATACATTCATTTCTGTTCCAAAAGTAGATAGTAATTTTTCTATTGCTTTTGGACCTAAGCCGGGAATAAATCCTAGTGGAATTTGGTAAATATATTGCGGTCTAAATTTAGGGCTAATACTTTCTTTTTTATCTCTTATGACCTCAACTCTATCATAAACTCCCATTGTGATACTTTTACTATCACATGTATCACATTTAAAAACAGGCGCTTCACCTACAATTACTTTTCCGCATGTTTCGCAATAAGTTCTATTATATTTTCCAAGCTTTGGGTCTAATCCGTAATTTGAAATAAACTTTCTCCCATCTTCATTTTTTAATGCTTTTACTAATTCTTTAAAACTTATATCATTTACTAAGATTTTGTTATATTCTCTAGCAATTTTTGGCAATGAGTGTGCATCTGAATTTGTAAGAAAAGTTTTATTTTCTAATTCAGATATCATATCTGCCATAAATGTATCTGAACTTAAACCCAGTTCTATTGCTGG
>JBJFFF010000221.1:0-4282 GCA_051891455.1 Clostridia bacterium
AATATTTATCGGGTCGGGGTGGAACCCGACCCCTACGCATTTAAAAATAAATTCAGCCTTCTAGATTATTATTTATTTTACAATTAGTCATAAATTTCTGTTGCCTTCACAATTAGCCTTTTTATTGCACCGGTTGTGCATGTAATTAGTGTAACCTCTCTGTTCCCATATGTTTCTTGGCTTAGGCATTCTACTTCATCTGGGTATACTTTATATATGTCATAAACTATGTATTCTACTTTTTGACCATACATGTTTGTTAGTGTTATCGTATCATTTATTTCTATTTTTTTTAAGTTTCCAAACATTGTTGTTTTATTATAATTGTGTCCTAGTATACAAAAATTTCCTGCTTCATTTATATTTGCTCCGCATAGTTTTGTTACTGATTTACTTAAAGTATCATCATTCGTTTCTGCTAATATATATGTACTTAAATTTATTTTTGGAATTTCTAGTTTTCCAATTATTTCAAATCCGTCTATCTCTATTGGAAGAATTTTTTGTGGCATAACTTTTTTAGGTGTTATTTTTTCATTTGTTACGGTATTTTCTATAGTTTCTGTGCTGGTTACTACAGTTTGTTTCTTTAGGTTTTGCTTATATACTAAAGACCATATAAAAAAAATAATTGCAATTAATAATATTGATATAACAATACTATTTTTAATTACAATTATTTTTTCTTTCAAAGCAATCACCTTAAAATTAATTTCAATAAAATAATAATTTAGAAGTGAGCGGTGTGAAGTGTGAGGTGAGATTTTATGGTTAGGCTTCGAAGAATTTTCCATAAAAGCACACTTCCCACATCCCACTTCACACTTCTACAAATTATTATTTAATAATATATAGTATTCTTTTTATATAAAATGTGTGCATATTTTAATCCTTTTTATTTTTTACAAAATATATCACTGCCCAAGCAGCAACAATTACAGCAGCAATTACAATAATATATGCCCAAAAACTAATTCCTGCTTGTGGTATATTTTCCACTACATTATTTTCAGTAACAGTATTATTTGCAACCACATTATTTTCTGGTACATTCGCCTCTTTTACTGTTATAGTAAAGTCTTTACTTGTAATAACGGCTTCACTGTTATTTACGTCTACTAGGCTTAGTTTAACTACATATGTTCCTGCTTTTGTAAATGTAGCAGTAAGTGGGGTTTCATTTGTAAATGTTCCTCCAACTGCAAAACCTGCTGGTGGTCCCCAATATCCAATTTCTGCTATATCAAATTCTGTTCCATTTGTATCATATGCAATTAGAGTTGGTTTAGCAGGTGCTGATGTAAAATCTACTTTAATACGTACATTTGTATATGGAGTAGCATCTGTTCCAGTAAGTGTTACACTTGCTGATTTTGCTTCATCTACAACTATTTCTCCCTCATATTTTAAGTTAAACTCATACCCCTCGTCTGCTGCAAAAACTGCTGTACTAAATACTAGCAAGCACAACATAAAAATAAATAAAATTTTTCTCTTCACTTTAAATACCTCCTTAGTTAAAAAGTATGCTTAAAGTGAGGGGAATATTCTTTATTTATTTTCATTTAAACTTTAATCATATATTCCTTTATAACCTTATTCGCCCATGTTCTAAATTTAATAGCTGGTTTTGAATTTACTCTAAATCCTATTGATATTATCATATCTAAATTATAATATTTTGTAATATACTGTTGTTTATTATTGTTACCCATATGTGCAATTTTTGCACATGTGCTATTTTCTTCTAGTTCTTCATCTTTATAAATATTGTTTATATGTCTTGTTATACCTGTTCTATCAATTTTAAACAATTTAGTTAAAGACTCTATATTAAGCCAAACATTCTCATTTTGTAGAATAACTTCAACACTTACATTATCTTCTTCATCAGTATAAAAAACAATATTGTTTTCATCTCCAATTAATTTATCCTCAATTTCACTATTATCAGTATTCAACTAAAATTCCTCCTATTCATCTAACATCAATTTTGTTTTTCTATCTTTTAGTCTTTTTAATTGCTCTTTTTCAATTTGTTTGACAATTTTTGCTGGTGTTAGTACATCCTCAACGATTTTGCTGAGATCAGCAAAATCGTTCTGAATCTCGAAGCCATTATTTTTCTAAAACAACTTTGCTTTACTTTATCAAACATTTGTTTATTTGTCAAGCATTTTCTATAAAAAAATGCCCCTAAATTTAGAGGCACTTAAATTATGTATCATTTAATTTTAATCTCTACTAAATAAATCTCTAGTATATATTTTATCTTTAACATCTTTTAAATCTTCATTCAATCTGTTTGCAACTATTACATCTGATAAATTTTTAAATTCGTCTAAATCCTTTATAACTCTACTATTAAAGAACTCATCTTCATTTAATGTAGGCTCATATACTACAACTTCAATACCTTTTGCTTTTATTCTTTTCATGATGCCTTGTATTGCACTAGATCTAAAATTATCAGAACCACTTTTCATAGTTAATCTATATATTCCTACAACTCTTGGCTTTTTACTTATTATCACATCTGCTATATGGTCTTTTCTTGTTCTGTTACTTTCAACTATTGCACTTATTAAATTTTCTGGAACATCTTGATAATTTGCTTTTAATTGCTTTGTATCCTTTGGTAAGCAATATCCTCCATATCCAAATGAAGGGTTATTGTAATGTGTACCAATTCTAGGGTCTAAACACACTCCATCTATAATATCTTTTGTATTAAGTCCTTTCATTTCTGCATAAGTATCTAATTCATTAAAATATGCAACTCTTAAAGCCAAATATGTATTAGCAAATAATTTTACCGCTTCTGCTTCTGTAGAATCCATAAATTTAATATCACCATTTTCTTTAAGTCCACCTTCTTTTAAAAGATTAGCAAACTCTTTAGCTCTTTCAGACTTTTCTCCAACTATAATTCTTGAAGGATATAAATTATCATATAAAGCATGTCCTTCTCTTAAAAATTCTGGGCTAAACATTATATTGTCTATATTATATTTTTCTTTCATAGACTTTATAAATCCTACAGGAACCGTAGATTTAACTACCATAGTTGTATCTATATTCATACTAATAACTTTTTTAATAATATCTTCAACACTTGAAGTGTCAAAGAAATTCTTTTCTGAGTCATAATTTGTTGGCGTACTAATAATAACAAATTTAGCACCAACAAATGCCTCTTTATAATCTAAAGTTGCTTTTAAATTTAATTCTTTAGTTCTAAAAAACTCCTCTATTTCATTATCTCTAATAGGTGATATACGTTTATTTATCATATCTACCTTTTCTGGTATAACATCTAATGCTACAACTTCATTTTTTTGACTAAGCAATGTTGCAAGTGATAATCCTACATATCCTGTTCCGGCTACTGCTATTTTCATATTTTTTCATCCTTTCTTTTTACTTTTCCTGCTATATATCTTGCAAAATCAATGCATGTTTTATTTATAAATATGGATTTTAATATCATTATAGATGATTCTCTAGTTTCTTTAAATGGCATTAATGCAAACACATTAGCAATTAGTTGTGCTATCAATGTAGCAATTGCTGCTCCAAACGCTCCTTGTTTTGGTATTAGAATACAATTTAAAATTACATTAACAATACATCCTACCGATGTATAAACCAATGTATATTTTTGTTTATTTTCTGCAACTAGCCATATTGACCTTGCACTTCCCAGTGTTGCAAATAGTCCTGCCCATACACTTACATTCAATATCTTTGCTGCTTTTAAATATTCTGAACCATATAAAATATTTACCATTAACTTTCCAAACACACTAATAATTATTCCAAATACAATTCCTATAACTGCTACAAAGTCATATAGTCTTTGCATATTTTTTTTATATTCTTCCTCGTTTCCTTCATTTTTTCTCTTCATTATCACTGGTTGAAAAGAAGATGCAATAGCTAGCGGTACGAAGTACCACATTTCCGCTATTCTTACCGCTGCTGAATATATTCCGTTTTCTGCTTTACTTTCAAGCATAGTACCTAACATAACTTGGTCAATTCTCATATATATAGTTGTCATTATTCCTGCAACTGCAATATACCAACATCTAGACAATAAGCTCTCTGCATATTTTATATTTATTTTGAACTTTTGCTTGATATTTTTTTTATACCAAATGAAAAATAAAAAACCTGCTACAATTGCATCTACTAAGTATGTACATGTAAATCCTATAACTCCTAAATTACAATAAACAACTATAATTTTGGCAATAGCTGTAGCAATTGCTGTAACAAA